>MHXZ01000091.1 GCA_001825665.1 Planctomycetes bacterium GWF2_41_51
CGTTTTCACTCAGTTTGTCCCCGCCTACAGTAATACCGCTGATACCTGCGGCTGCCATAGCGGCTTGTATCTGCTCTGTTGTTGCATCATAATTGATATTTGCGGTTGTATGCCCATCGTATGTAAGCCGGAATGTGCCATCGGTTGCAGTTGAGCCCAAAGTTAATCTTTGTTCTTCCGATGTAGAAGATGTGGGGTAACCGTCAATTTTAATTTTAGAACTTTGAGCGGATTGTGTCTTGCTGAAACTGCCCAGTGCAAGAACATCTGGAGTTCCGCCGCCTTCTGTAGAAACGGCCATATTCGGCAAAGCTAACACGGTATCGCCTGTGCCGCTGTCGTAAGTGAAGCTGATTTCCATTGCGCTTGTATCTGAAAGATGGTCTGTCAGTACAATTTGGCCATTTACAAACTTTGCGGTGGCTGCGCCATCGAACTGCTCATTGATGGCATCAATAAGCTGGCCCACAGTAGTATTGTTGTTTATGTTTATTTCTTTATCTGCCAGGCTGGTTCCGAAATGATTTTTACCGCTTATGACAATTTTTTCATCGCCCTGAAGACCGCCATTTAATGTAAATTGGTCCAGTTCGGTAATTTTAGTGGTTAAACTTGCGCTTGTTCCTCCATCTGTAAGGTTTGTCGCAGCTTTCCAGACTTCTGTATATTTTGAGTCAACTGATATTTGATAATTTTCGCCTGCGTCTCTGCCGCTGAGCATTAAAAGATATTTGCCGCCATGATATAAGAGACTTGCCGTTACACCGGGATTTGAAGTGTCATTATTTATAAGATTGACCAAATCTTCAAGCGTGGTTTCATTGGCAACGGTATTTATTGCGCGTGTCTGATTATTGTATGTGTAAATAAACGTGCCTGTACCGACATAATCGGTTTTATAGCTGAAAGTTGAAGAATCCTGAATCCATGTTTCTGTTGTCGCAAGCTGGTTTACTTCAACTGTATGAGAGCCGGGATTTGCATCTGATGATGCACTTATTGAAAGTATGTCATTATCGCTTGAACTTGTGGTGAATATGTTCAGATTGGAAACATCGGCAAGCGCGTTAGTTGCGGATTTAAGGGTAGAAACCTTTGTTCGTACTGATTCAAGCGCCATTTTCTGTGCTTCATAGGCTTGTTGTTTCACCTGATATTGTGCCAACCGTCTGCCTTCGACTGTCACTAATTGTGAAATCAAAGCGCTTGTGTCAATGCCTGTCGCTAATCCCGGCAATGTTAGGGTTGCCATAACTTTTCCTTTTAAAATCCCTTTTTACTATACTATAGCCAAAACGTCTTTTTAGCGTATGGTTTTTTGCTTTCCTGCAGACTTTATCGAACAGTAATACTTCAAACTTAAATATAAGAAAATTTAGCTGCTGGTTCGATAAATGCCCAATGTTTTTCGGACGTTATCCGCCTGATGCTGCTGATTTTCAACAATGCTTTTTTCAGCCGCTATCATTAATTCGAGTTTTTTGTATAAGGTTAATATTTGATTTCGCTGCTTTTCAAAATTTTCTGAAGTTGATGTTTTCTGTGCGACTATTCTTTTTAATGTATCATCATTTTCTTCTGCAATTAATTCAACCTGTTTATAATTGCCCTGACGTGCGAGTTCTATCTGCATCTCCAATTGGTTTTGCAGCACATCTAAAAGTTGTTTCTGCTCGTCAGCGTCCATCGATTATATTCCTGTCTGTTTTGTTGTAAGATTACGTTCCACTTCTTCGAGGAGATTTATTGCATCCTCATTCTGGAAATCTAATTTCAGGATTTTTGTGAGGACATTCCTGGATTGCTCGAATTTACCTTCTTTAACATAAAGAGCCGCAAGTGCGAACATAACCGAGCAGTCGTCAGGATGTGTGCTCAGATACAATTCCAGATAATCAATCACCTTCGCGAAAGACCCCATCTGACAGGAAGTTTGAAACAATCCAAGCAGGGCGGTAAGATTGTCAGGATTCAACTCAAGACTTTTAAGGTACATTTCGAAAGCCTTTTCGTAATCGCCTTTTTTCTGCGCGGTCATAGCGATACCGGAATAACCTCGCCAGCATTTCGAATCCAGTCTGCATGCTACTCTAAAAGCTAACTCTGCGTTCTCAAATAATCCCTTTTGAAAATCGATTATACCAAAGCCGACATAAGGCCCGGCTTCATCAGGACTGAGTGTTGTCGCTTTTTCATAGCATTTTTGTGCCTGCTCATAATCGCCTATCGATGAATAATAATCTCCTGATTTTTGCATTTCATCGTAACTTTGTTTTGCGTTCTCCTGCTCGATAATCTTTCTTTTATCCATTTTAAATTTGGCTTTCAATGCTGTATTGTCGTGACTCATATCTTGTTTTTCGCAATTTTGCTGCGAAGCACTTCCAGTATGGGGTCAAGCAGAGGCTGATTAGGCAAAAGCTGGAGTGATTTGTTCAATACCGTCGATGCTTCTGATAAGTTACCGTTATCAATCAGTTTTTCAGCCGTTCTATTAAGCACCTCACAATTTAAAATCCCTATTCGCTCCATATCATCGAAAAGCTTCATTGCCTCATGGGCATTCTCTGTCGCAAGATATGTTTCTGAAAGATTCCAAATAATTTCCGCGGAATCAGGCTGTAATTCTTTTGCCTTTAAAAAATGTTCGATAGCTTCATCTGAACGGTTCAGACAGTACAGTATCGCGCCGGTATCATTTAGTATTTCAGGATCATTTGGTGAAACCGCAAGATGTTTTTGTATGCACTCAAGTGCCTCCTGATGTTTATTGGCTTCGGCTAAGTCCAAAGCTTCCTGGTAACTTTTCGTATTGACAGCTCGTTCATTTTCGATTTCTATTGCCATTTGATATTCCTTAAAGCTTTGAACTATTTAACGCAAATTCTATGCCAATAAACTGCATCATCGATTTTTCTGCAATTCACGATTTATCTCACTTTTTCTGTAAAGATTCTTTACAGGTTAATTCCATTATTCGATGAAATCCAGAAGAGTCATAGACATTAGTCTGCCCGCTACAGATAAGGTTAGTTGATATAGCGCTTCACGTCTGGCAAGATCAATTGCGATTTCCGCGATATCCGCTTCCTGTAATAGAGTTGCCTCATCTTCCGTATTGAACTTTATATTTTCGAGAGTATTTTTCAGGTCTTCGATAAAACCAATTTTGGAGCCTATTGAAGTCTCTTTGCTGAGCAGAAGACTGTTTACTTCATCCAGAGAATCAGAAAGTTTTTTTCGACATTCATTCAATTGGGTTGTTGTAAGGTCCTGTTCGTTTAACAGCAAATCGCGCACACTTATGAGAACATTGAATATATCGTATGTTCCCGGCACGCTGACCATTTCTGTTCCTGTGCTGCTTATATTTCTTGCATCTACGTAAAGTACTTCTCCGTTTGCGTTTTTAACAGCCACATTGCTCAAATCGGCAACAGTTCCAAGGTCAACAGTTGCGCCGCCAATCGAAAGATTATAATCTGTGCCGTCATGCGTTACTTCAAGCCATGCATTGCCTTTTATGCTTGAAGTTCCTGTCCCGCCCACCGCGCCTGTATCTCCCACAAACACAGGTGTTCCTCGATTATCTGTGCGGAATAATTCGTCACCGACATGATAAGCATTTGATGTTACTCCGGGTGCTACTTCGATATATCTCTCTTCATAGCTTCCCTGATAAGTAACGCTTGTAATATCAGAACCTGTCCGCTCAACTTCATAAGGTGAGTTAACCGTATCTGTACCGCCGAAGATATATTTGCCGCTATGTTTAGTATTTGCCAGCGATACCATCTGTTCGAGCGCATCGTTAACCTGATTAGCCAGTCTCTCACGTCCATCTTCATCGTACGTACCGCTCAAAATCTGATTCAGGCTGACCTTTATCGCTGAAATTTCATCCGACATACTTCCAATAATTGTCGTGGACATCTCAAGTATTCCGCTTGCATCAGAGATTGTACTCATATAATTGTCGAGCGATCTTTTTTGAGAGTTTAGACCCAAAATCTGATACGCTGCTGATGGGTTATCGGATGCCCGATTAATTTTTGAACCTGTGGAAGCCTGTTCCTGAAGTTTCGACATCGCCTTTGAATTAAGATATAACGAAAAGCTTGTATTGTTGTATATGCTGGTTAGAGTTCCGCCCATAATAGGATCCTAATTTTCAATCTTTATAATATTTCCATTACGCTGTCCAGCATCGTACTGATTGTGGACATATACTTCGCCATCGCCTGGAACATTTGCTGATAAATCAGAAGATTTGCGGATTCTTCGTTTATATCGACACCGCTTATTTCGCTTTGCTGATTGTTAAGATTTAAAACAAGTACTTCGATATTATCTTTACTTAACTGCTTAACAGAAAGGTCCTGGCCAATATCTGCAACTATTTGCCGATAATAATCTCCAAATGTCATTCCTTCAAGTTCGGTAAATGCTTCCTCTCTCAAATTAAACATTTTTTCCACATTGGCATTGTCATTCATATCTGCCCCAAGAGAGGTCGCCACTCTTGCGGGATTATCCATTATATCATTGCAGACGTTCATATTAATCGCGCTGTTTCCAGAGAAAAGTGTATTAATACCGGTGGCTGCAAGTAATCCTGAAGTATCGGTATTGGCGAATACATCGATACTGAACGAATCGCCGTGAACAAGATCGCCGGTACTAAGTTCTATTTTTATTCCGGTACCTTTGACCGTAATTGTGCTCGGGGCTGCATATCCCTGTCCGATGTTAATGGTATCGATTAAATTCATTGCACTGTCTCTGACAATTAAATGCAAGTCGTTATCGACGCCAATTTCACCTGTTCCGGAAACTGTGAATGTTAATTTATCGTTTGCGCTTCCTGTATAAATACCTGATATGCCTACATCCGGATCGTTTGTTCCGTTAAAATTTATATCTGCTGTTTTAGGCTCAGACAATGGAGCCGGCAGAAAATCATATTCATATCCGCTTGCCGCTGTAATTGTAAGTTGATTAGATGAGTTCACCGTGGCCGTTACATGACTTACATTATTGGTAATATAATCTGCAATTTCACTTAATGTGTCGCTTGACGCTCCCTGCATTACAGGTATCGCTGTGCGAACTACTGAACCATTACTTGTATCTATGACCCTTATATATGTATAGCCTGCTGTAATATTTTCGAAATCGGCTAATTCTTCAGTTGCGTTTGTCCATCCCGTCAATTCTGTGAATGCCCCTGCCGTACCGACACCTTGTACATGGGATTGATTTATTTTTTGTACAATCGTGGCCGCAAGCGTATCAAGGTCATTATGTATCCCGGAGAGGATTTCATTTTTTAATGACAGCAATCCTGCTAACTTCCCGCCTTGTATATCAGTTGAATAACTGCTTGACCCTTTAACAGCAATCCCTAATTCTGCTTTACTTGTAATTCCAATTTCGATGCTGCTTGCCGAAGCGCCTACTACCAGCGGTATTCCGCCTGCAGTTACATCGACTACGCCGTTTTCTCTGTTAATTGTTTGTACGCCGATCAACTCTGATAATTGTGATATAGCATGATCTCTCTGGTCTTGCATGGCATTTGCATTTCCATCGACCATTACGACTGATTCTATTTTACTATTGAATTCCGCGACTTGATTTACAAGTGTATTAATGGTCTCTGCTGTATTATCTGCCTCGAGTCTAAGCTGAGATTCAAGTGCCGTAATATATTCGCCAAGCGACCTGAACTGGCTTGCCATTATATTCGCATCACTTACAAGCTGATTCTGCATAATGGTGTCTGAAGAACCCGCCTGGATATCCTGCAAAGATGTAAAGAACTTATCTATTGCTGCGTTTAACCCGCCGTCTTCCGTGGAAAAATCTCCGAATGCGTTTTCGATTGTTCGCAGTGTATTTGTTTCCTGTGCCAACTGTCCCAATTGTGATTGCTGCCGGTATATTTCCTGTTCCAGAAGATTATCTATTACGCGTCTTATGTCTGTTACTTCTACGCCGCCGCCGATAAGAACGGAACCGTGCTGTGTAAAATACGCAGGCGAAAGTTCCACTCTTTGCCGGTGATAACCATCTGTCGCCGCGTTAGCAATATTATTGCCTATTACGTCAAATGCTTTTTGAATAGCACCAAGACCGCTTAGACCTATATTATAATCTGCCATATTTAATATCCGTTTACCATTAAAACTGCATATTCATAAAAGCCGAGTTGCTTTGGCGTTCCGTATATCCTTTTGGGCTGTAAGTAATCGTTCGTGCATGACCCATTTCGAGAATACTTTTTAAAAGCAGGCTGTTATATCTTGCGCAATCATTCAATAAAACCGCTGTACTTAAATGTTCTCTTTTGAGCTGCTCAGCTAATGCTTTCAGCTTTAATTTTTTATCTGCCGCTTCAATTTTCTGCTCACCCGACAATTCGGTCTCAAGTTTTGTTAAAGTCATTTGTTCGAATCGGCATCCCATTAACTCTGCAATTTCTCCGCGAAGCAGTTTTCTTTTTGATTCATTTTCTTTGTAGTTATTCGATTCGGATTGAATCCTTTCAAGCATTTTTTGCAGTGATGCATTATCTCGTTTTACAATATAAGTCCGCAGTTCAGTCAGTCTCGTTAGATTGTCTTCCAGGTTCCTGATATCATTTTCGAGAACAGCCATTAACTCACTGACTTTTTTTGTTATTTCTATGCTTGTCATATTTTCTTGTCTAATATTGCCGGTGCTGTATTTTTATTTCCAGAATCTTTTAAAGAATTATATATATCTTTCCACATCCCGAAACCGCCGTTCTCGCCGATATCTTTAGCAAGAAACATATAGAACATTCCATTTACCTGCTGACTGGCTCCATCTTTTTCTTCACCCCATTCGCCTATCGTATTTTTCATTTCATCGAGCAGTTTATTTACGAATATCGATTCGAAATCCTTGGCGAATTTTATTTTTGCCGCATCTGTCGCATCGTCGGTTTTCTTTACCTGCTCCGGCAATGCCGTCGGCATAACTTGCGAATTAATTATTAAATCTGAGCTGTCCATTTATAGTCCTACATTATTTCCAGTTTTGCCTGAAGAGCACCGGATTTCTTCAAAGCGTGAAATATAGCTATAAGGTCCGTAGGTGTTGCTCCTATCGCGTTTAACGTATTTGCTAATTCTGCGACCGTTACCATTCTCGGAACAGGAATCAAATATCCTTCCTGTTCGCTTACAACTATATCCGTTGCCTGAGTTACTTCAGTTGTCGCTCCTTCTGTGAAAGGCGTTGTCGGTTGAGAAACTTCGTCGCGTTCTCTTATTTTTATTGTCAAGCTGCCTTGCGATATTGCAACTGACGATATACAAACATTTTCTCCAACCACGATTGTACCGGTGCGTTCATTTACGACTACTATCGCAGGCATATCTACATTAATTTGCGGTCTGGTAATCGTATCAATGAAACCGGCTATGCCTCGTTGTGTAATTACATCTGGCACTCTAACGCTGATTGTGCCTGCATCGATTGCCGTTGCGCTGTTGGGATATATTTGATTGATGGTTTGGCTGATTGCCTCTGCTGTTGAAAAATCTATATTCCGCAGATTCAGCTTTATAAATCTCTGGTCTGCGATATATTCGACAAATGATGCGATTTCTTCTCTTTCAACAATCGCTGTCGCTAAGCCCGCCGCCTGGTGATTTTTGGTTATCGACGCTTTATTACCTGCCGCCGTCCACCCTGCGATAGAAACGCCTCCCTGTGCGATAGCATAAACATCACCGTCAAGTAAACCTCCTCCGTCAAGGCCTTTCAGCAAGGTCGGCAGCAGTCTGCCGCCCTGAAGACTTTTTGCGTCTCCCATCGACGATACTGTTACCGTTAATTCTGAACCTGCTCGTGCGAATGGTCCAAGTTCTCCGGTTACAGCTACGAGCGCGACATTACCGCCGCTGAAATCTGTCGGCGAAAAAACTTCACCGGCATCTTTCAATATGTTTGCCAGCATCTGTTGTGCCGGAAGGGTGGTGTCGCCTGTTCCCGCCAGACCAACGACAAGGCCGATTCCGGTAAGGGGGTTGCCGCGAATGCCTTGTATATCAACGATATCTTTTATCCGCTGACATTGAGCTATCTGAGTCGCTAATAATATTATGTAAATTATTCTTAATTTCATAGTATACCCATTTTAATTATTTTATTTATTAGAATGGCCAGACAATATCGAAGAAGTTACCAAGCCATCCCGGCCGGTTAAAATTCGCCGCATATCCCGAATTTTTCGTGATAATTGAAAAGTTTGCTATTTGCTCACTCTTGATTGTGTTGTCATAAGATATGTCGGTTGGTCGAATTATTCCCGTTACTTCAATAACCTGTTTATCGCCTGATATTTCTCTGCTGCGTGTGCCCATAACTACCAGATTGTTATTCGGCATTATATCAACTACCACAACCGTAATGGAGTCGATGAATTTTTTCTCATCTTTATAATCGGCTTTGCCGTCAAGTTTATTTGATGATTCAGCTTCCAAATCTATTCCTGGCATTCTCGGCAGATAGTTGCTCGTTACTTCTCCATCCGGCTTCTGTGATACGATTCCAAGTTGACCGTCAAACGAAATGCTTCGACTTGTGGTTTTGCTTAGATTTCTGTTTTGTTTGTTATCAACTTTACTTTGTTCACTGACTATAATTGTAATTACGTCGCCTATATGCCTTGCTTTATCGTCTGCGTATAGATCCTTATTGTCCGGGTCTCTCTTTGCCCAGATAGAATCAGAATACAAATTGCCTGCTGCACAAAGTAATATCAGTATTGAGGCTATTGTTTTATTTCTCATTTTTGCACCTTTAAAAAACTGGTTCAACGCTTCCATCTTCATTGACAATTGCAAGAATTACACGTTGTGAACTTAGATTCTGAACTTTGATATATTCGCCTGCTCGTCCTTCCTGCAAAGTTTTTCCCATCGCAGTAACTAAAAGTCCGAGTCTGTCAACTTTGATAAGAACATTCTGGTTGCGTTTGAGTATTATTTCAGGTTTGACCGGTTCTGCCATACCCATTGAAATTTCGGTATTCGCAGGCACAGGTCTTTTTACCGCAAGTCCGTATGGAACCGCCCAATTTGCCGGTTCAGGATTATTTGATACTGTATTTTCTACTCTGACGTTTTCAGAACTTATGATTGCTCCTGCCGGAATATCAACCGTTGTTACCGCTTTTCGGCAGTTGTATTTTAAAATAAATGCTGCTTCTCTTGAACCGGCTTCTTGCTCACCTGAAAATACAGTAACTATTACATTTGCCTGATTTTTTATATTGCTTTCAGCAAGTTTTGCCTCCAGCCTTATATCTCCGTTTGCCTCTTGGAGGATTAAATCCGCCGGCGCTCTGACAGCATTGTACTTGCATACAGATTCATGTGGAGGATTTTCTGTGAGGTATGAAATTGCAGCTTCGAGGAATTTTTCACCATTAATAATTTGATGCTGCTGAGAAACGGTTACTTCTTCAGCGCCTGTTAAGGTAACTTCAGATGCCGGAATTCCGCTGCATGCCAATCTGCTCAGCACGATTGAACGGTTGAGCGTTATCTTTTGCCCCGGCGATGAAAATTGTCCAAGTGTTACTTGTTCCGCTATGGTTGCCAGTGATTCTTTGCCGCGTATTATGGCAACCTGTCCCAGATTTGGCGATGCGCTGTTAATTGTTACCTCTCTCGGTAAATAAATCTGCAAAGCACTTTCAGCCTTGCAGTTTATTGATATAATCGCCAGAACAATTATAACTATTATATTTCTCATAATCATCTCTTTACTAAACACTTGCTATTTGTATTGAGTTGCGAAGCATATCATCGCCTGCTTTTATTGTACGCGAATTAACTTCGTATGCTCTTTGAGCCGTGATAAGGTTTACCAGTTCCGTTACCATTTGAACATTTGACTTTTCCAGAAACGATGCCTGTATAGTGCCGAAACCGTCTGCTCCCGGCGTACCTGTCGTAGCTGTTCCGCTCGCTTCGGTATCGGACAACAGGTTATCCCCATCGCTCGACAAGCCCGATGGATTCGTAAATCTCGCCAATTGAATCGTTCCTATGATAGTAGTCCCTGAATTGGTTGTTACATTGACTCCGCCGTCTGGTGCGATGGAAATATTAGTAGCTCCGGTTGGAACTGTTATTGCAGGTTCAATCAGGTATCCGGTCGTTGTTACAAGCTGACCGTCCGGCCCCAATTGCAGCGCACCGTCACGAGTATATTTGATTGTCCCATCAGGCATAGTTACCTGCAGAAAACCATCTCCCGAAATTGCAATATCGAGATTTCTGCCGGTATTGATCAGCTCGCCGTTAGTAAAAACTTTTTGCGTTGCTCCCGCCCGAACACCGCTGCCGACTTCGATTCCGCTCGGAGCTTTTATGCCCGACGATACTTCTGCGCCTGCTTCTCTCATTTTTATATAAAGCAAATCCTGGAAATCGACCTGACTTCGTTTAAAGCCCGATGTATTGATGTTGGCAAGATTGTTTGCCGTAACGTCAACCATCATCTGCTGTGCGCTCATACCTGTCGCCGCGGTTGAAAATGCTCTTAACATTGTTATACTCCTTATCTTCTGTTTAGTATTATTTTTATCCCATCGCTACATTTATAAGGCTCTTTGTGTTTTCGCTTCCAACCGATAGAAATTTCATATTTGCCTCATAAAGTCTGCTTACCATTATCATATCCACAAGCTCTTCCACCATTTGAACATTAGAGCCTTCAAGGTATCCCTGTTTTACAATCACGTTTTCAGGTTTTCCCGGCTGAACTTCTTTCGGTGCGCTGTAACAGTTTAGACCCGCTGCCGTCAGTTCATTTTCTTTGTCTTTGAAATCAACTATTTTTAATTTACCTATTATGTTTTCTCCTGCGGTGATTGATCCATCGCTTGCAACATTGATTTGGGAAACAGATATGCCTTGCGGTATTGTGATAGGCCCATTTGCGCCTGCGACCGTTCTTCCCTGGGAATCGACCAGTTGTCCGTTTTTATTCAGGTCGAATGAGCCGTTGCGCGTATAAAGAGGTCCCTCTGCTGTTTCAACTACAAAAAATCCCTTGCCGCACAAAGCCAAATCCAGTGTTCGGCCGGATTGGATGAAATTGCCGTCCGAAAAATCGAAAGCAGACTTCAATTCCGCTTCACCTGCTGAATTTTGCTGTGATTCCTGTGCTGAAAGAATTTTGGAAAATGTATTGCACTTGCGCTTATATCCGACAGTGCTGATGTTCGCAAGATTGTTAGCTATAATATCTAACTCTCGCGTCAATCCGCTTACGGCCGAACTAATTTGTGCATTCATATCCGACATTGTATTTCCTTATACCTTTACTCGTTGCGGTGTTGCTTCCGCGTTTACATTTTCATCTTTATTCAGTGAAGCTGCGTTCGTTGCTCTTATCAGGCAATCAATATCCGCATCCTTCAATCCTGTCAGTTCAACCGCTATTGTGAAGTATCCCGGTGTTTCTTCTGTACGTCTGACTTCTCCGATTTCCTGTACGACACCTATATCTTCTACAACGCTTAATTTTGTTGTCGCTATTTCCGTTACTTCTTCTGTTTCCTGATTCTTTACATAATTGCGTTCATTTTCTCGTTCCAGTTCGAACAGAATCAAAACTCGGTCACCTATATTGACTCTAATTGATGTTTCAATTTTAAGCCCGGGTCCGCCCAATTCTGTTACTGTTGCCGGCACAAATTGCAGCGGCCTCAGCGGCACATCAGGAAAATTCCCGACCGGTTTATTTCTTTCGGTTTTATTTTCAACGCTTCTCGTTAGTTTTCTTTCAAATGGGAAAAGTGCTACATACGCAGGTTTCTGTACCGCCGCACGAAGGAATCGCCTGCGATTAATGAATCTTACATTATCATTGTGGCTCAAAACCATTGTATTGCCGTCATAACTGATAACGTTCGATTCGAATTCCCAAATGGATGCGCCGAAATAATACCTTACTTTCCAGAATTCTCCGAAAATAATTGTAACCGGCTGTGATAATTGAATCGCCAGTTCAACTTCATCATTTTTTATTACTGTTGCTTTGATAGCTTCAGTATCTTTGGCGTTTTGTTTTATAACATCGACTTCTTTGCCTTCCGGAATCTGCCTGCTGCTCAGCTTGCCTGGATTTGCTGAACCTTTCGAGAATGAAGCTGCCTTTCCGAATCCGAGTTTGTCACGCAGAGACGAAAGCAGGACTTCCATTTGATAGGTTTCATTTGCACCATATTTCCCGAGATAATCTTTTTTTAGCTTTGCAGTCCCTGAATCGAAAGCTGAGACCATTGAAAAAACCGATTCCGGGTTCCTCAATCCTGCCTTTCGAACTATCTCCAGGAGCATTTGCCGCTCAACCAGGGTCAATCCTCTTTTTTGAGCGTATTCCGCAAACAGCTTGAAACTTATTTTTTTCTCTCTTCTGATTCGCCTGATGCTGATAGCCAGAAGAACGATTATCAATATAGCTATCGCGATTATTCCGGTTTGCACGAACCATCGTTCAGCCATAAAACTGCTGGTGTTAAAACTTCTTGCAGCCTGAAACTTTTGAAACGGTGTCAGTGCCAGTATGCTGATTCTTAAGGTTGTTTCGACTGCATGCATTCGAATCCCGAATTTACTAATTAATTAGAGACGTTAGTTCTCTTAATATTTCATTAGCCACACGGATTGTTCTTGCGTTTGCCTGGAATCCGTTTTGCGCCTGAATCATATTAACGAATTCTGTCGCGACATCAGCATTTGATTTTTCAAGCGAGCTGCCGTGAATGGAACCGGCACCGCCGCTCATCGCCTGTGTAGCAACTGCTTCACCTGAGTTCGCAGATGGTGCGTAATATCCGCCGCCGATACTTTCAAGACCGGATGTATTCTGGAACAATGCTATTTGAATCGTTGCGATTTCCTTCTTAATACCGTTTGAAAACGCACCAATCAATGTGCCTTCGTTATTTACTGAAACTGTTGAAAGACTGCCGGCTTCGTAACCATTCTGCTCTCTTGCAACAGCCGTTGAGTTGCCTGAAAACTGAGTCAGACCATTGAATTGACCTGCGGTTCCAAGGTCAATGGTTATAGTCTGTGGATTAAGTATATCGTGTGCGAATGTTACGGTTAATTCCGCGTTGTCCCCGATGGTTGTGTTCAAACCTGAATAAGAACCGTCACTCTCGTTAAATTCTATTCCTCTGATTCTTCTGTCATTCAAACCTGTTATATCCATTTCAGCGATATCGCCCGTAATTGATGCCAATATGAAATCCCAGGTATTACTTGTATTAGTTCGAACAAACGCTCCCGACAGAACGTGTTTGCCGCCCAATGAGTCATAAACTGTAATGTTGACAGTTTTGATTTCCTCTCCGCCAACATTAGAAACTTCAAAATATGTTGGAAGAGTCAAAGTCCCGTCACCTGCATACGACATTGCAAAATCCGTCTGGCTGTATCCGCTTGCTGCATCGGTTATTACTAATCTGCCGGATTCAAGGGTTGCTATTGCATCAGTTCCAAGTACCCCCTGAACCTGAAAGCCTTTCGTAGTTTCTGCGATTGAATTGGTTATTACTACTCCACCGTCTGTTAAAGCGCTGGAATCCATTGTTATCAATCCCGTATCACCTAAAGTATTGGCGTATGTAAATGTTATACCGTTAGCCATTGCCCCTGAAACGGTTATGTCGTCAACAGCAACAGTTGACAATGCCTCGAGAGCCGTCTTGATCTCCGCTGCGGTTGCGTCCCAATCGATTGCTGCTGTCGTTTCACCGCCGTAAGTAAGCGTGAATGTGCCGCCGTCTGGTACGTTGTTGGGAGCGGTTCCAAGTGTTACAGTTTGTACTTCGCTAACAGCCGCTGTTCCTTCGGAAGTATTCAGCCATGTCAGAACATCGCCAAGTGTTGTTGTCGAATCTACTGCCATTGTAAGATCAACCGTCGGGCTTGCTCCAAGAGCTGTACCATCGTGCTTATAACCGGAAAACGTAAGAACTCCTGCGCTTAATGCTCCGCTGAACTGGTCAAGTTCCGATATTTTTGTTGTCGCTGTGGCTACTGTTCCGTCGTTTGTAGTGAATGTTATATTGGATCTGATTTTATTTATCTCTGCTGTCGATAGTACTGCGTTTGAACTCAAATTACCTGCCAGCACAATCGATGATGTTTGTTTGGCTGCCATAGCTACATCGTATGGCACTTTAATATTACTGTTGCCCGGTATCTGGAAATTGTCTGATTCTCCCACCGAACCGATACGCTGAACGATATAGCCCGTTGTCGGATCGACAAGGTTTGAACTTGCATCGACCGCGAATGTTCCGGAACGCGTATAAACACTTTTCGAACCATCGCTAAGAACGAAGTAACCTTCGCCTTCGAGTGCCATATCGAGCGGATTGCCTGTATTAACAATATTGCCTTGCGTCATATTGGGCGATACGCCGGATATGCCGACGCCGCTTCCCATCTGCTGCGGGTTTGTACCGCCGACAGTACCGGTAGGCTGCGATGCTTTCTTTATTGTTTCACTCAGCAATTCCGAAAATGTAATTCGGCTCGCTTTAAACGCGGTAGTATTAACGTTCGCAAGGTTATTGCCTGCGACGTCAAGCATCTTTTGATGTGCCTGTAAACCTGTTACACCCGCTGATAATGCAAAACTCATTTTCTATCTCCTAAGATATAGTTTGGTTCTAATTTAGTTCTCGGTTAACATTACTGCGTCAAGTCCGAGTGTATATTCTGTTGCTTTTTCACCTTCACCGACTGTAACTCCGACCATGCTTTCGCCTGTCTTGGAATTAAAGAAGGAAGAAGTTACCTTTCCTGTCAAAGATTCGTATTCACCTTTCGATTCGTTGTAAGCCATAAACGTTACGTTTTTTTCGAGTAGCGAATTGGCATAATCACGATTAGCCGTTTGCAGCACTTTTGCAAAGCTTGTATTCATTGACTCCATTTGCTGAAGCTGTGAAAACTGAGCAAGTTGAGAAGCCATCTTGTCATTGTCCATTGGTTCGAGCGGATTTTGATTTTGAAGCTGGGTAACAAGAAGCTTCATATAATCCATTTGGATTTGGCTTGCTGAATTTATTGCTGAAGTTGCCATTATTTTTACCCTTTCAAAATACAAAATAATTCTGCAATGACAGAACCTGACACCAAACAACAAGCAATTATCGTGCCATTTGTAATTGAAGTTTTAACTTAATGGACTGTAAGTACTTTGTATTAAAGAGGTTAGTGTGTAGGTTTTTCAGGCATCATTCTGTGGGAAATGGATTCCGATGGACGATTCTTTTCCTAAAAACGGAAAATGTTGCCGATAGCGTAAAGGTTTTATGCGCACATAGCTTGATTAATGATAGGGCATACTCAGTCATTTGCCCAAAGTTTCGATTGCCTCAGAACGATAAAGTAATTTCATACCAAATTCGATTGAGTCCTATAATATTTTTTTTTATAAATTTTTTTTATATGCTTATTTTGCGTCCGATAAATATTTAACGTGCTTATAATTGACTCTGTAAAATATTAAATCAGGTTATTATTGGCCCGTCCGATAAAATTATTAAAGTTAGTCCTAAGTGTTTACCGATTAAAGACATATTGTTTATCGGAACATAAATGGATTTGTGTTTTAAAACATGGATGTGCAGCGGATGATATTGAACAATGTGGTAACTGTTGGCAGGGAGTTGCAGGTCCATCAATTGGCGCGCCAGGTTGGCAGGGAAATTTTTTCCGCAGACGATATTACGGAAGCTTTAGACATCGTTGCAAGGGAGAATCCCGATTTAATTATTTTCGATTACAGATTTTCTCCCGCTGATATTAAAAAATTTCTTAACTCTCTTGACAAAAATTCACAAATCGTCATCGCGGCAGTTGGAAATGATGGAGCACAAAAATATTCTTCCCAGCAGTTCTCCGATGCTGGTGTAAATCATTATCTGCCCGGCAGTCAGGACTATCATAAACTTATCGAGATCGTAAAAAAAATGCAGCGGCAATCCGAACCCGATGTGAATAATTTCTTTGCTGATGAAATTGCAGCTTCAGTCTGTATGGTCGGGAAAAGCGCCTCCGCTTTGCATACTCTCAAGATGATTAAGCTTGTCGCCGAAAGCCGGTGCAATCCAGTTCTGATAATTGGCGAAACCGGAACAGGCAAAGAAGTGGCCGCAAAAGCGGTTCATAATCTCCGCCATTCTGCAAGGCCTTTTGTTGCCGTTAACTGTGCCGCTTTAACTGCCAATCTGCTTGAAAGCGAGCTTTTCGGCCACGTAAAAGGTTCTTTTACAAGTGCCGACCGCGAAAAAACAGGGCTTATGGAATTGGCCGCCGATGGAACAATTTTCCTCGACGAAATTAGTGAAATGCCCCTCGATTTACAGTCCAAACTTCTTCGCGTTGTTCAGGAAAAAACTTTCCGCAAAGTCGGCGGTACAGAGGAGCTGCATTGCAAAGCCACTATAATCGCTTCCAGCAATCGCGACCTTGCCCTCGAAGTGCAGGCCAAACGTTTTCGTGCCGACCTTTACTATCGTCTGGATGTTTGCCCGATTATGATTTCCCCTCTCAGGTCTCCCGAACGAAAACAGGACATTCCGCTCTTGGCCGAATTTTTCCTCAAAACTTCAACTATATGCCCGCAAAAAGCGGGTAAAATCACTTCGATAACCAAAATTGCTCTCGAATCATTGCTGCAGTATGACTGGTCAGGCAATGTTCGCCAGCTTCGCAATATCATCGACAGGGCGGTTCTGCTCGAATCAACTGACAAAATCGGATTGAGCAGTATTGTCATAGATTCCTGGAAATTTAATCAATTCTCCGTTAATTCTGAATCGGAAAAAATAAAAGATTTCTCATTGGATAAAGCCGAGCGGCAGTTGATAGCGCGTGCCTTGCAGGAAACACATTGGCAAAAGACAAAAGCCGCAGACCTTCTCGGTATCAGCAGGGCGACTCTCTATGCGAAAGTAAAGCAGCATAGCATTGAATGCCTCGAATCAGATGCCGAAGAATCCTCATCGCTTTCAAAGGCTGAATCTGCCGCAGTTTGATAACATAATTATTTTTCATATCACCCCGCGCCTATTCAACTTGTATAAATTCCCGACACTTCGTTTTTGATAAATATTCCATAAACATCAAAACTGCGGTTTTCATTCAGAAAATCAATATTGTTCATACCAAAGTTGCTTTATTCTGATTTGGCACAATTATTGCAGTAACGCTCTTTATAGTTCTGCAATAGCGCTATGAATTAAGCAGAACATTTTGCAAAAAAGTTATACGTATGACAGATGAAAATCAAAAAAATGACTTGGGGGATTTGAGTCGCAACTGGCATGAAAGACTCATTCAGCTCCGTTTTGCCATGGCAAAAAATTACGGAGCAAACTCACTTCCGCAACCCCCGCAATCCGCCTCAGTCATGGATATTCCGCCTGATAACGAGCTTTTTACAGTTCCTGTTATCGAAGAACCTTCCGCAGAGCAGCTTTTTGCTGGAGATGAGAGTTTC
The DNA here is from genome assembly GCA_001825665.1 of Planctomycetes bacterium GWF2_41_51. Taxonomy (GTDB): domain Bacteria; phylum Planctomycetota; class Phycisphaerae; order Sedimentisphaerales; family UBA12454; genus UBA12454. The sequence goes on from MHXZ01000091.1 coordinate 17,578, forward strand.
TATAAAAATCTCGAAACTGCTCGCCCAAATCCCGCTGCACCAGTCAATCCTGTCAATCCCGCCATTCCTGTCAATACTGTGCCGCCTCAGGCCAATGTTATCGAACAAATGTTGATTTCTCAACATCGGCAAAGATTCTTTTCTCCTATCCAGATTGTTCTTGCCGCTGCGATTTTGCTCATTGCCGCTATGCTTCTTTATGTTTTTTTCATTCCTTCTTCTGTTTCAGTTCCGAAAAATGATGCCCAAACCGCATCAAATATTCAGCCTGCAAACCCGCAGCAATCAGCAATTGAAACCGCCTCTGTAGTTCCGCAAAAGCAAATGCAATCTCAGCCGCAGGTTGTTTTAGCCCAGCCTTTTTCTTTGAAAGTCGCACAGACCTTATATCTCAATGAAGATTATAAAGGTGCGTTAGAAGCCTATGGCAAATTGTACGATAATCTTTCGACCAGTGCCAAAGAAGATTTGATGAGAGATTATCTTCAGCTTCAGATGGCCTTGTGTATGGAAAGAGCCGCAGATTACAACCAGGCTTCTCTTGCTTTTAGAAAAGTTTTAAATAGTGGTTCTCCTGCTGTAAGGGCTGTTGCATTTTATCATTGCGGACTGCTCGAAATGCAGAAGAAACAATTCCTTAACGCCCGCACAAAAGCGTATCAGGCACTCGCCCTGATTGACGCCGTAGATTTTGACAAAGAATGGACACGTTCATTGAAACGTGATTGTTCTTTCCTTGCCGCGCAGTCTCTGACAAGAGAAGTTTTATCGCTTTGCGATGGCGATAAAGACCTGCCCGAAAATGTTTGGCCTCAGTTCGGAGCCGCCGATGATATCTTCCTTAATATAGATGAAACTCAATTAAGAGTTTTTCTCAATTCAGGCATACAGCACCTCAATGTCGCTGTCCTGACGCCCCAAATTAAAAAATTTGATAATCATAATGGAACTGATGTTTATAATATTACGTGCAGCGGTGCTTCAATTGAAGAGCTGCTTTCGAGATTTGCCGCCAATGCCGGCATGGATTCTCAATGGCATTTAGGCAATAATGATGCGGTTAGAAAACGGCTTGTCAGTCTGCACCTTCTTTCCGCGGCGGCCCATCAGTTTTCTGCCATAGCCGCAGGTTCCGCGGGTCTGGTCGCACAGATAGATAGTAATTCAGTATTGAATATTTACAATCCTGTCGGTTATTCGAACACATCGCAGTACCTTTCAATGCTCAGCGAAGAAGCCGTTACCATTTGGCAGGAATTTATGCTCAGGTTCCCCGAAGACCCGCGGCTGGCCGGTGCTCATTTCGCACTTGCTCTCCTGTACGTTCCGCAGGAACACTACACACAGGCTATTGCCGAATATAAATTGGTTGCCAATGGTTTTACCGTTTCTAAATTGGCCCCTTATGCTCTGCTTAATTCGAGCAGAATGAAAAACAAACTTCAGGATTTTGTCGGCGCTTACGAAGATTTAAAACAGCTCGTCGAGCAGTTCCCCGATTCACAAACCGCCGCCGATGCCTATCTTTCTTATGCTGAAACCGCCGGAAAGGCGAATCTGCTCGAGGAATCCATAAAGCTTTATAATAAGGTTTATACCCTTTGTTTGTCGCCGGAAACACAAATAGCCGCAGCTCTCGGCGCAGGGAAAATCTCGTACCAATTAAAGGATTACAAAACAGCCGAAAAATGGCTGATACAATATACAAACCTTGCCGCCTCAAAGCCCACACAGGATTTATATTTAAGTTATCTCTATCTCGGCAAAACCTATTTGGCAATGAACAATACTGACGCCGCCTGTAAGGCTTTTCAATATGCGCTGCTCGGCGTTCCCTTGTATTTGCCGAAAAGCGAATATATTAATATTATTCCGTCATTAGTTGAAGTTTATATCAGGCAGGAAAGTTTCGTCCAGGCTCTCGAATTATTGGAAGCCGTTAATTCTCCTGCATTGTCATTAAGAGAATCTGTTGAGGTCTTAATTCTAAAAAGTACAGTTTTGCGTGCGATGGGTTTGGTTGATAAGGCACTGATAGTTCTCGGCGACCGGGCCGAATATATGCCCGATTCGCAATTAAAAGCCCAGATTTATTATCAGGTTAGCGAGTGTTACATTGAAAAAGGTGAATTAGGTATCGCTCATAAAATGCTTTCAGATATTCTCGTTCTCACTCAGCCCGGTCCTTTTATGCACAAGGCCGCGCTCAGATTGGCCGAGGTCTGCTTGAAACTTGATAAAAGTTTTCAGACAGTATCTCTTTGCAGGCAGCTTTTGGATTTACAGCCTTCCAGCGATGTAAAACAAAAAGCGCTCGAATATCTTGCCGCCGCTTATAATCAAAATGAAAATTATGACAAAGCCGCTTTGGCTCTGCTGGGACAATGGAAATAATTAATAATAAAAAACTACGATTGTCATTGCGAGGAGTTCTAAGAACGACGAAGCAATCTCTGTCTTTGACAGCTTTTCTGCTTTGTATTTTTATTCTTTGCCTGTCAGTTTCTTTCAGTTACGCCAATGAAGCGTCCGAAGAAATGGATCCTCTTGAATTTATGGCTTCTGAAATATCCGCCATTGATGATGCAAATACCGATTGGCAGCCCGATATGCAGATTGCGGCACCTCCTGTCAATAGCTACATTCCTGAAACAATCAATAATGTACCTGTCAATCTCTTGGCAAAAATTGATAATCCGCCTGATTTGCAAACTGATTTGCAGCAGTTAATCAGCAAGATTTATTCCGTCGAGTTCAAACCGCAGGACTCGGCTCCGGAACCTGCTATTGTTATTCCTCCTGTCGAAAAAGAGGAACTCAAACCGGTCGAAGATTCCAAAAAAACTGAAATCATTTCAAATGATTTACTCGCCGCCGGTGCATCTGACGGCAAACAATTATCCGGTAATACCATTCAGCTGCTTGATGAGCTTTTACTCAACCCCGCCCAGATAGGAAATCCGCTCGAATTAGCCGATATTTTATTCCGTTGCGATAAACTCTCGCAAGCCGCAATTTGTTACCGCAGTGCTCTCGACAGGATGACTTCAAATAATAATGTCTCATACAGCATCAAAGCCTGGATTTTATTCCAGATTGGAAATTCGCTGCAAAAGAGCGACCCCGCAGCAGCGATGGAAAGCTACAAGCAATTGATTGTTGAATTTCCTGATTCGCCATGGACTGAAATAGCGAAAGTAAAAAGCAGTTTGGTTGACTGGTATGCAAAAGAAAAACCTGATTCGCTGGTAAAGGAAAAAAAGTGAATCGGCTGAAAGGATAACCAGTGCACAAAAACGTATTGATAGTTGACAGTGACAAGGAATCGACCCGCTTGATACTCGGGATTTTAGCTCTCAAGGGTATCGGTGCTACGGTTGTCAGCTATGGAAAATCAATTTTTGATTTTCTCGAAAAATCACATTACGACCTTGTATTTTGTGTCATTCGTGTAAATCAGCCGCAAAACGATTTGCGTTTGGTTCATGAAATTAAACTCAACTCCCCCGAAATGCCTGTAATTTCAATTTGTGATTTGCAGGGTCAGCAGTGCGATTCCCCTCAGCAGTTGCTGAACATCGCCGTTAGTGCCGTCAATCTCGGCTGCACTGATTGTTTGATTAAGCCTCTCGACAGTAAAAAAATTGAAAACCTGTTCGATACTTTACTGCCTAATCATCCGGTTGTCTCCGCAGATTATCAGGACGAATTTAATAACCTCATTACGATTGTAGGTAAAAGTTCGAAATTATTGCATACGATTAATTTAGCAAAAAAAATCGCCAACACTTCCGCCCCCGTTTTAATTGGCGGCGAAAGCGGCACCGGCAAGGAATTAATCTCGTTTCTCATCCATCGATGCAGCAAAAGAGTCCAGGGTCCGTACATCAGAGTCAATTGTGCGGCACTAACAGATTCTCTGCTTGAAAGCGAACTTTTCGGCCACGAAAAAGGAGCTTTCACCGGTGCTTATGCCCAGCGTAAAGGCCGTTTCGAAATGGCACATCGCGGAACCTTGCTTCTCGACGAAATTACTGAAACACCCTTAAAATTCCAGGCAAAACTCCTCCGTGTCCTCGAGCAGCAGGATTTCGAACGTGTCGGCGGAAACGACAGCGTCAAAGTCGATGTCCGAATAATCAGCACTTCCAACAAAGATTTGCAGACAGAAATCGCCGAAGGCAGATTCCGTCAGGACCTTTACTATCGTCTGTGCGGCCTGCGTCTGGTTATTCCTCCTCTGCGTCAGCGGCAGGATGATTTGGCCGACCTCGTTTGGCATTTTGTAAATCTTTATTCGCGTCAGGCCCAGCGTTCAATCACTCAGCTTGACCCCGCTATGATGAATATTTTCGCACGTTATAATTGGCCCGGCAATATTCGCCAGCTCCGAAATGTTGTTATGACTTCATTGATTCTCGGCGCAGGTCCTAAATTATCTTTAGCCGATGTCTCATGGCTCTTCGATGAATTGCAGCCTTTAAAACAGGAAAATACTTCCGGCGAAACTCCTGCACCGGCGCGTTCCGAGTTGACCGGAATGCCTCTCGAAAAAGTTGAACGTCAGGTAATCCTCGAAACTCTCGACAACACCGGCGGCAACCAGACAAAAGCCGCAAAAATTTTAGGCATCAGCGACAGAACTTTACGAAGCAAAATCAGGCGTTACTCAAAAACAGACCAGTTGCAGTTGGCGTCATAATATAAAATTATTAAGGTAATAAAATGGCAAAAGAAGAAAAAAAAGCGGAAGATAAAAAACCTGATGATAAGAAGAAGGAAACCGCAAAAACTGAAAAAGGCGAAAAAACTCCTGCCGGCAAAATCGGACTTATGACTTGGCTGATAGTGGCTGTTGTCGTAATTGTCTTTGCTGGTTCAGGTTTTGTGATTGGCCGTTTGTTAGCCAACCCGCAGCCGCAGGAAAAAGCCGAGGAAACCGCTGAAACTGCCAAAGTAGAAGATAAAAAATCTGCCGATGCCGTTTCTTCCCCGAATGATACCTGGTATTTCAATGATCTTGAGTCCGTCGTCGTTAATCCCGACGAACCCGGCGCAACGCGTTATGTCCGCGTTGGGCTTATTTTGGAGATGGGTTCTGAAATTACACAGGACAAAGCTTCGGGTCTTATTACTGCCAAAAAACCGCTTCTGATTAATTGGCTAAATCTTTATTTCAAAAGCATGACGCTTGGTGAAATGCAGAATGATAGAGATATGAAACGTATTTTGACGCAGATATGCGATGCCTTCAATGAAATTCTTTTCCCTGGTCAAAAACCGCATATCAAAAAGATTCTTATCAGGGAATTTAATATACAATGATTTCAGAGGTAAACAACTTGACTAAAGAAAAAATCCAGCAGCTTCTCGCATCTGTCGGCGTCCAGTCGCATAAAGATGCTGATAAAAATATCGAGACATCCGATTATAATTGGCATCTGTCACACTATTTTAATCGTTCTGAGTTGAAAAAAATTGATATTTTTGCTCAGGCTGTCGCGCATAAAATCGCTGCAAATTTCAGCAGTCTTTATCAAAACAAATTCGATGTTGAGGTCAATTCCATAACACAGCATTTTGCCTCTGAGTTTATGACTTCAGATATTAAGGAAAATTATTTTCTCGCTTTCGGCAGTGCAGACCAGGTTTTCGGATTAATTGACATTCCTAACCAGCCTGCTATTCTCTGGTCAACTCAACTGCTTGGCGATACCAAAGCCGACAGCAATACCCCGAGAAAATTATCTCAATTAGAGGAATCTCTTTTATTCGATATCGCCTCTTCAATCATAAATGCCTATTCGGTTTCTTCACCCGATGAATTGACTCCGACTGGAGAAATTGCCTGCGGCCGTATGCCCGTGGAAATCGACATGATGCGGGAAGTTTGCAAAATCGCATTCACATTTAAGCAGGCAAACAGTGACCAGGTTTCACAGGCTTGTTTATGGGTTTTCAGCGATGTTATTCAGTCTGTTGCGGGGAAAGCTGCTAAAGCTGAAAACATTCCGCAGCAGAACATCTCAAAAGCCATGCTGAATCATTTTATGGCTATGCCGCTTGATGTTACTGTTAGTTTATCGAATGTCAGATTTAATTTCCAGCAGGTTATGGATATCCAGCCCGGCGACATAATTGTTTTAGACAAGAACGTTAATGAATCCGCCGATTTGATTATCGATAATAATGTTTTACTTCGTGGAAAACCTGCGAAATCAAATGGAAAATATTCGGTGGTAGTTACCGAATTATGCAATAGAAAATAATAATTTATAAAATTTAAAGGAAATAAAAATGGCGGAAACAGCAGTTGAAGAGCAGGTACAGCAGCAAACAGAACCTGCCCAGGATGATTCTAAAGCACAGGTTAAATCGGTCGAATTCCCGCAGGCACCGGATGATTCATCCGCAGGTCCCGGTTCGAGCCTTGATATTCTGCTCGATATGGAAGTGCCGGTTTCTGTTGTCATCGGAAAAATGAATATCCCCGTGCAAAGATTCCTCCAGCTCGGCCCAGGCTCGGTATTGAAATTGGAAAAACCGATTGAATCGCCGGCCGATTTATATCTCAAGGACACGAAATTTGCCGTTGGCAGCATCGTCGTTGTCGATGAGAGGTTCGCTGTAAGGATTAAGGAAATTCTTGGCTCTGCCGCCGCTGCTTCCGCTCCGCAGGCAAACAAAAAATAATTTAAGCTGAGGCTTTGGAGAAAAAATCGTAATGGCTGCATCTGATAAAACCGTCTTATCGAACAACCCGAGCTCTCGCAGCAATATTATTTTAGCTGTCGGTCTGGTTACTATCCTCGCGACTTTGCTGATACGTATGCCGGAGCCTTTATTGGATATGCTCCTTGCGTGCAGTATATCACTTTCAATCGCTGTTTTAATTATTACAATGTTTTCAAAGGAAGCTCTCGATTTATCAACTTTCCCGTCTCTGCTTCTTTTTGTTACTTTGTTCAGACTTTCCCTAAATGTCTCCTCAACAAGATTAATTTTAACACAAGGCAGTGCAGGCAGAATAATACAAACATTTGGCGACTTTGTCGCAGGCGGAAGTTTCGTTGTCGGTTTGGTTATTTTCCTCATTTTGTTTATTATACAATTCGTCGTGGTTACAAAAGGTGCTGAACGTATCAGCGAAGTTTCCGCAAGATTCACTCTCGATGCTATGCCCGGCAAGCAAATGGCCATCGATGCCGACCTTAACGCAGGTGCTATTACTGAAGCACAGGCAAATGAACGAAGAGCAAAAATTGTCAAGGAAAGTGAATTCTATGGTGCAATGGATGGTGCCAGTAAATTCATTCGAGGCGATGCTATTGCAGGCATTATTATCACCGCTATAAATATCATCGGCGGTATCGCAATAGGATATTCCGATGGCATGCCGATTGGCACAGCCCTCAAAACATATTCCGTTCTGTCAATCGGTGATGGTCTGGTAAGTCAGATTCCATCGATGATTATTTCTATCAGTTCCGGTTTCTTGGTTACCAAAATTTCTTCGAGCAACAGCGTCGGCCAGGATTTGTCAAAACAGCTTTTCAAAACCTCACAGCCTTTAACAATTTCTTCCTTCATCATTGCGGCCCTGGCACTTGTTCCGGGTCTGCCAGCTTTGCCTTTCCTGATTTTAGCCGCAGCCACTGCTTTTACAGGCAGAATGATTGCCAAATCTGAAAAAACCGATGATACAAAGAAATCCGATACCCAGATTCAAAAAACCGGCTCAGCAAAACAGCAGCAGCCGATTGAAGAAATGCTCGATGTTGACAGAATTTCTGTTCAGGTCGGTGTACGCCTTATCGGACTGGTTGATCCCCGCAAAGACAGTACAATTTTTGACCGCATCGGCGCTCTGAGAAGAAAATTCGCTCAGCAGCTTGGAATCGTTATGCCGCTGGTTCGTTTAAGAGACAACATCAACATCGAATCGAATGAGTACGAAATCAGGCTCTTCGACCATACAGTCGCAAAAGGCCGTTTGGAACCAAATATGTTCCTCGCTATGGATTCAGGTGCTTCCCAGGTGAAGATTGATGGAATTAAAACTGCCGAACCGGTCTATGGCCTTCCCGCTTTATGGATTACCGAAGCGAATAAGGAAAAAGCGGAGATTAATGGTTTTACCGTTATAGACCCCGAATCCGTATTTATCACCCATCTTTCCGAAACTCTTAAAAAGCACGCTGATGAATTATTGACGCGTGAAGATGTTCAGCAGCTTGTCAATCGTCTTCGCAAAACTCAGCCTTCGCTTGTCGGTGATATAATAGGGGAGCTTGTGCCGATTGGTACGTTGCAAAGGGTGCTCAAAAATCTTTTGAAAAATTCAATTCCAATTCGCGAACTGCCTTCCATAATTGAAGCCCTCGGCGAATGTGCCAACAAAACTAAAAATCCTGACATTCTTACCGAAGTTGTTCGCAAGCATTTATCCAGGACTATTACTGAGCAATATAAAGACAAGCAGGGCAAGATAATAGCCATAACTCTTGACCCCGCTCTCGAACATCAAATGGCACAGAACCTGCGGCAGGAATCTGATTCGCTGAACCTCGCTTTGCCGAGTGAAACCACAATGGCTCTCTGCAACGCCGCCGCAAAAGCATGGAAATCCGCTATGGATAAAGGTGCTGAAAAATCTATTCTGCTCTGCGATTCCAAATTACGTATGCCTTTATCTTCGCTGCTTGCGCGTTCACTGCCCCAGTTGCCGGTAATTGCATATAACGAAATTGTACTTGGAACTGATATCGAACCTTTGGATACCATCTCGCTGCAGCAGGGCGTTAAAATACCTCAAAAGCAGGAACTTGTCGGAGCCTCAGCTTGATTATGAAAACAAAACCTCTGAATTTGTTATTGCCGCAGCATCTTGACTTGTTTAGCCGTCGCCGGTACGGCGATGAATCATTGCGAGCGAAGCGAAGCAATCTCTTATTTAGCTATGTCAATTATTCTGCATCTTTGAAAGGATTTAGTTTATGATATTTAATGCACGCTCAATTTCGATGACTATTGCGGTTGTAAGTTTTTTCTGTTTCGCTGTTATTGGATGGTCAAATGGGCTTTCGCAATTAACTTGTGCTAAAAGGGCTTCTATCGCGGCATTTGTTATATATATTTGTACGTCTTTTGCTGTTAAAGCTGTAAATGTTATTTTAACCAATGCGATAGCGGATAAACAGGCTCAGCAGCCAAAGGAAGAGGTAAATGGCAGCAGTAACTAAAAAATCTACTCAGGAACTGCCTTTCCCTAATGCAGAGGAATGTCTAAAAAACCGCGCGCGGGATGCCTACAATGGCAGCAGGGACAATACTGCCAGAAGCGAGATGATTTTACAGTTTATCCCTATGGTACACAAGATTGTTCAGCGTGCCGTTACTTATATCAAGCCGCCTTTGTCTTATGAAGATCTTGTTTCCGCCGGCACTGTCGGTTTAATTAAAGCCGCACGGGATTATAATCCTTCCTTCCAGGCCGAATTTAAAACTTACGCTTATATTCGGGTAAAAGGTGCTGTGCTTGATGAGTTAAGAAACTTTTCACTCCTCCCCGCGAATGTCGATAAACAGATTAAAGATGCTTCAAAGACAAGTATTGAAATTACTAATCAGACCGGCAAAGCGCCAACCGATGAGGAGCTTGCAGATAAATTACAGATTACTGTCGATAAACTTTATCAGACTTTTGAAAATGCGCGTACCAAAAACTTTGTATCCATTGACAGTACGTCGGACAATTCACTTTCCATTGGTTCTACTCTCATTGCTTCCGATACTCCTTCACCCGATAAGCAGCTCGAACAAAGTGAGCTTATTGAAAAATTAACCGAAGCTATCCTGCAATTGAGCGAAAGACAACGACAGATTATCATCCTCTATTATCATAAAGAATTGACTATGAAACAGATAGCTGAGGTTTTTAAAATTACCGAACCCAGAGTTAGTCAGTTGCACTCAAGTGCATTATTTAACCTGTCTGTTAAAATGAGGAAACTCAAAGATGGATGATCGATTAATAAAACCCGTTGAAGGCAATCAAAACATTATTGGTATTACTTCTGCCAAGGACTTGAAGGAAAAAAAGAAACGTCAGGATTTCAGTGGAAAGCAGAATCAGGAAAATCAAATCATTCAGGATGAAATCATTGAATCGGATGGTGAAAAAATCAAAGTTGATGTTCCTGTTGTTGAAAAAAATAAGAACTCAATCGATTTTTGCGCATAAGCTGCTTTTCTGCTGAATGAACGTACCAGGTAAACTTAGGATAAACTAATGGAAAAATCAACCGCACGTATTTTAAAGAGCAGCGATGTAAGGCTGGATGGAACTTTTCATCTCGAAAACAATCTCCAGCAGCAGCAGCCGCAAAAACCAAAAAATTCTGCCTCTGTTCCGATTCAGGCCCGAATTGTCGAATCTCAGCCCCAGTTCGCTGTTATAGAAGTAATATGCAGTTGCGGAACTAAAACGCATATCAGATGTGAATACAAAGCACCGGCCGCAAGCCAGTGATTAATCAGGCCAGTGATTAATATGGAGAAAATAAAAATGAAAACTGAAAAAATTATATCAGCCTTTAATGTCATTGCGAGGAGTCCTGTTGAGCGAAAGCGAATCAGGACAGAGCCTGCCCCCGCGCAGGCGGGGGAAGCAATCTCAAAGTTTAGAGTTAGGCATAACTTTATATATTCATTTGTTATTATATCTTTGACAATGTTTTTATTCACGGGATGTATGCCGAACAAATCATCTGCTGATAATGACATCAGTCCAGCCCCGGCGGCTAATCAGGATATGTCCAAAAGATTCCAGAACGCTGAAACTGGTGATGCCACAGCCGTTGACTCTGCGATTAAGCTTGCGCAGGATCATGCGATACTTTCCGAAAAAATGACACAGACACACCAGCAAAATCAGGAATTAATCGCCGAGAACAATAAACTCAAAGAACGTATCGCCGCTCTTGAACCCGAATTAGCTCAGACAAAGAAGGAACTGGAAGAGGCAAATACTTTGCTGATTGATATGCGTATAGAAATTAATAATTGGAAAACGGATGTGCTCGGCTTCCGCGACGAACTTCGTCAGGCCGACAAAGCACAGCTCGAAACACTGCTGAAAATTCTCCAGGTCCTTGGCGGAGAAGTCAATTCCCCGCCGTCTAAGGTTTTGGATGCTAATAAACCCTGATTATGATGGTGAATAAAATGAAAATTTTTAAATATAGTCTCGTATTGTTGCTTCTGCTTCTCTCTGGCTGCACTGGCAGCAAATCGAAAAAATCCGGCCCCGCCTATTTCTATTTGAACCAGAACAGAAATTTATCGTCGGTTGGAAGAACCATTTTAGTTGAATTAAGCAACGACTCGGCTTATCCCAAAGTTTCATCTGATGTAACCGATGCTCTTTATGAAGCGATACAGAAAAAACAGTTATTCGGCATAAATGTCGTCCGCAAAAATGACCCCGCCTGGCGAAATCTCCAGCTTGATAATTTCACAGGCTATTCACTCGACCAGTTATCGGCCATTCACAAAACTTTGAAGGCCGAAGCCGTGCTGCGGGGAACTATCACAAGATACGAACCTTATCCTCATTTGATTTTAGGACTCCGTCTCGAACTTCTCGATTTAAAGGATGGCCAATTATTATGGGCCTTGGAACAAATATGGGACGCTGATGATAAAAATACGCAGGACCGTGTTAAGGATTTTTATGATAAAACTATTATTCCTTTCGGTGACGGTCTCGAAAAAGGTCTTGGCGTTGTAAGCTCCCTGAAATTTTTTAAATTCATCGCTTATGAAACTGCTGAAACATTACAACATAAATAGCATTTTTTTTATTTCGCGTCATTATCGGCCCGAAAAAAAATAAACTTTAAAAAATTATGATTTTTTAATAAAATACCGTAAAGTTTTTTTGAAAATCTGCGAGAATAAAGCGGTTATAAATGCAAAAGGTATTTTTAAAATGATAGACAAAGTGAATAACAAACAGGTATCCGATATTCTTAAGGATGTTGCAAAACAATCGCAGCCGCTTAACCGTTCTGTAACCGATCGCGCAGACGCTTCTTTACAGATTAGCAGCGAATCGCTGATTGACCAGGTAAAACAAATCCCTTCAGAAAACACCAGCGCAGTGGAAGAAGCCCGCCGTCTCATAGCTGCCGGCAAACTTGATACTCCAGAGAACATTAAAGCCGCAGCGCAGGCGATTTTGAAATTTGGTGTTTAGTTAGGATTTGCCTTAAGGAAGATTAAGCAAGATAATCGAGGATTTGGCCGCTCGGCATTGAGTTAAGAATTCCCTTTTCCAATTCGAATCCTTTTATATTCTTTATCGTTCCCTTTACTTGTTCGAACCAGAATTTCGCCGTATTTAACTCATCGCTTTCATACAGGCAATCATTCATTCGCTCAATCGGCTGTAACGCTGTACCGGTTACTCCGAAATGAACTGATTTGATTACCCTGCATGAAATTTTCTTTGTCAATTACTGCCCCCAATTATTACATTGCCCATCTTAACATATATATCAGCAAAAGTCAAGTTTTTCATCCATTTGGAGTAGAAATAGCGAATCTGATTTAATATGGGTAAAGTTCGTCTAAGGAGAGCTTGTGGATTTTTCGTGTGATTACCGGATTATTATTGGCCGCTGCCTATGGCAATCAACTATCGTTTCTTTTCTTTTCAAGCAGACTTTTTAAATGTTTATTTTCTCTGCGTGTTGCTTCAAGGTCGAAAAGTTGATATTTGATGCATATTCTAAGATAATCCAGCGATTCCTGTAAACTGTCAACGCTTTTGCGTAATTTTTTGCAGTTATCGGTCGCTTGTTTTGCCAGACTTGCAAGTTTTTGTTGTTGAGGTCCCCCGGCAGAATCAAATTCTTTTAGCAGTTCGTTCAGTTTGTCTTCGATTTTTGGTTCTTCCATTTCCGTGCATCCTTCGTTTTCAGCCCAATTTCGATAGATCTATATTAGCAAATTACTTAGTCGAAATCAAGCAAATTTGAATTACTACGCCTTTTGAACAGCTTTAAAGCATTTATAGCCGTTTTGGGTCTTTAAAAAAACCTCAATTTTGCTTAAAAAAACACGATTTTTATTGTAGTCTTGATTTGTCTCTGTAGAATTGTTTTTTTAACTTAAAGGGATTTTTTTTCCTATGCAGATTATTGCAAAATGCCCCGATTGTTCCAACACCTGGCTTCTCGACGCATCCGCCGCCGATAGAAGAATTACCTGCCAAACCTGCGGCAGACTATTCAAAGTGCCAAAACTCGACGAAATTCAAAAAGCCGTTAAGCTGATAAAGAAGTCAAAGGGTATGATTTACGTGGACGAGAACGGCCAAACCTACGCATAGGCTGCCGCTAATTCCAGCCGTGGTTTTGCTGTGGCAGATTCTTTCTGTTTCAAAATCTCCGCAAAAAGTCTGACCATTTCCATTGCAGACCATTTTCGCTCTGCCCGCCAAAGATTATCCTGCACCCATGCCTGAGAAAACGGAAGCATTATCGCCTCAACTTCTGTTCCTTCAAGCTCGCTGGCCAGTTCTCCAAGCGCCTCAAGAACACTTACCTTAATCGGCACTACATTGGGCCTGCACAGATGGTCTTGCTTACAGGAATCAGATGAGCCGGTTACGATATGCTCTCGGCAGGCTATCGGTCTTTGTTCATACAGCATACACAGTCCGCCCGACAGTAAAGGGCATACCTGTTTAAGTTCGCCGTACCATTTATTTACTTGACCGACGCTGCGTTTACCGAGCTTCGCAAAATCTTTCAGATATTCGCTGTACTCTGTTTTTTCAAGGATTCTCACTGCCGATTTAATGCACCTGCGTAAAAGCCGGTTGCTTGTTTTGTTCGACTTCGCCATAAATTCTTCTCTCATCCGAAAAACTTCCGGCACAGACATCGGAATCAGAGAACTGCAGCAGCTGCAGCATCCTTTTCGGCAGGGCACATTTATACCTTTCTCCTTAATTCCCTGCAAAATCGCATTTGCCATCTTGCTCGATATTTTTCGTGCAATAGGCACAATATCCGAAAGTGTCGCTTCTTCGCTTATTACATTGATACTAAAATCCAGAACTCTGCCGGAAATTTCAAGCTCAAATTGGAAAAGCTCCCCCTTATATGGTTCCTGATGAAATGCATTAAATAATTTGATAACCTGCCTTGATCTCATTATCTCTCTTTCAGCCTATGGTTTTAACTGATCAGGATTTGAGTTGCCGTTTGCGTCGCTTTTAATTTCATTTTGCATTGCAGGCTTTGGAATGCCCAACGCTCTTTCAATTCTTGCAATCCTGACTGTTAAATCCGCCAGCTTGCTTTCAATTGATGAAAGTTTATTGCTCGATTGCTGAACATCGGCACCGATACTCTCGAAATTTCTTTCAGTCATATACATTAGCCGGTCAACAATTCGTTCGTATGCGCTTATTATTCGCCCAAAGTCGTTTTGATATTCGGGCAGGGTAATATCATTCGTCATTTCCAATCTGGTGTCTTGGCCCCAACTCGAATTGTATACCGCAATGACTAAAAGACCAACCGTCAGAATTATCCCGACAGCTATTATTTTTTTGTTCCTGACCATTAATTCTCCAGGATACTAACTAATTTTAACCTGAATCTTATCCAAATTATTTATCGTCATTTTTCAGCCTCAAATAAGCTAAGAAAACCTGTCTTTTCGGGTTTTCTTCCTGTCTGCATTGTATGTTCTTATATAAGAGGAGGTTATAGTCCTAAAAAAATCGAAAATTTTTTAAAAAAACACGATATTATCGCCCTTTGCGAGTTGACATACCCTTTTTTATATATACTTTACGGTTGAAACAAGGACCTAAAAGGATGCCTTGGGTTCGGAACTCTTTCATTGCTTTTTTTTAGAAATTCGATACTTTACCGTAATGACCCCGGAAATTCTTATTTTAGGTTTAGCTTGGTATCTCGTTTTCGTTGTTTCATTGACATTCCACGAAGCCGCCCACGCCTTCATCGCCCATCGCCTCGGCGACAGCACCGCCTACAATTCAGGCCAGGTCTCACTCGACCCGACTCCGCATATCCGCCGTGAACCCATCGGCATGGTTGTGCTTCCGATTATTTCATTCCTCGCCAATGGCTGGATGATTGGCTGGGCAAGCACCCCATACGACCCTAATTGGGCAAGGCGCTATCCCAAACGTGAAATATTAATGGCAGTTGCAGGACCGGCAGCAAATCTGATTTTGGTCATAATTGCCGCGCTGCTTATCCGCCTCGGTATGTTATTTGATATTTTCTATCCTCCCGAAACAATTACCTTTTCACACGTTGTTGATGTCATCCGCGAAGGAAGGGCACTTGCCGGCATTGGCGTAATCGTCAGCATTCTTTTTACATTGAACCTTGTACTTTTCGTTTTCAATTTGCTTCCAATTCCTCCTCTCGACGGCAGTGCATTGGTCCCGCTTTTTCTAAGTGAGCAAAATGCGAATTTATATAAGCAGTTAATAACCCGTCCTGCATTTTCGATTATCGGTTTGATAATCGCCTGGCAGTTATTCGGTTTTCTTTTTGCCCCCATCCACACTCTCGCTCTGAATCTGCTATTCCCCGGTTGGCATTACTCGTAAGTAATCTCATCTCCCGATTATCGGAGGTTTTATCAATAACAAAAAAAAATCCCAGGCGGGTTTAAAACTCACCTGGGATTTGAAGGGGAATAAAATGTTTCATTATTACAATTTTATATATTTTTAACTGGCATCAAGTATCACTTGTAGCTTGTCAATGTCGATGTCTTCCAATATTTCAATGAGTGATTTCATCTGACCATGCAGGTTGTCTATTTTTATGAATCGATTAACCATGCTTCCATTGACCATTTGTTTCGGGGTGGAAAATTCTGTAAAAAGAAGATTATCTGTATTTGTCCGGATTTCTTCGCAATCCGAGTTAAGGTATACGTAGATATCTTTTTCGTTCATACTAAATGTCAGGAATGGAAGTGTTCTAATATTGTATCCGAGGCGATTAATATCACTGCATACATTTTGGTTTTCGGCTGTTTTTATATATTGTTCATAAGATATTTTCAATTCGCTTCCTTTTTTTGCTAACAGTATTAATTCTCCCTGAGATCCGCTGGTCCATGCCGTAATATGCTCAAATACAGACTTCAATGTGTGAATTATAATTTTAACGTCCGCTTCTGACATCTGATAGGCTGGAACCCATTGTGCGAATATACCTTCACTAGACAAATGCTCATCGACTAATTTATACCATTCGTATGAAAATAGGTTGGATTGTCCGCTTATCCATGGATTACTTGGTTGCGAAATTATTACATCATAATTTTTATCATATGTCATCAGTGCGTTGCGTGCATCACGCGGTATAATTCTGAGTCTCTTATCCTCAAGAGCGTTATGATTATATTCTGAAAAATACTTTGAAGCTTCAACGACGCTGTTGGAATATTCAGCGCAATCAACTGTCCGTACATTATGAGTGAGAATCGAACCAACTGTTACTCCGCTTCCCAAACCCACTACGAACACTCTGTCCGGCTCCTTATGATAAAGAAGGGGTAATTGTCCAAGTAAAACCTGTGTTTTCATATCATGATCATAATTCGAACTTGCATCGGTTTTACCGTCAACTGTTAAAAAGCGTATGCCGTCATTTCTTTCCATAACTGAAACAGTATCGGTTTGTCCGGTCTTGTAGTAAAGTGTCGTATACTGTTGCATCGCCAAATCCCACAACTTCCATGAATTGAGCTGTTTTAATTCATCATATTGAGCGTCGCCGTCTTTGACTCGATTCGATAGATCACGATATCGCGAGGCATAAACATATACTCCGCTGCTCATGATTTTTGGCGACCACGGCTTAAGCATGAATGTGAAAACTGATAAAACAATAATCGCACAAAATGCAAAACTGATACGATGCCTTAAAGTTGCTGATGGATATAGGAGGCACATTATTATGCCTGCAAGCAGGTTTACGAACGAGCCGATGATTATTGCTTTTTGCATCCCGAATGATGGAATCAGTACTAGTCCCGCAAGACTGGCGCCGATTACACCGCCAAATGTATTATAACCATAGGCTTTGCCGATTCTTTTTCCCAGAACATCCGTTTTGTTTACAAGTATTGCGCTTACCACAGGAAATATGCATCCCATCGCTATTGTGGGAACAATCATAATAATTGCTGCCAAAAAAAATCTAATAAATTGGAGACTGAGCCAGTTCTGCAAAAATCTTTCCGGTATTGTAAGATACAAGAACGGAAGCTTTCCAAAAAATGGAATCGAGATTATCACTGAAAACGCTATAATTATTTCAAGCCAGATAAATAGTTTGATGTCAGAAGTGAATTTGCGTATTTGCCCGTAGAGCATACTCCCAAATGCAAGCCCCAGCAAAAAAGTTGCAAGCATTGTAGTAAATGCGTAAGTCGTTGTGCCCAGTATCATAACTAATGTTCGAGTCCAGGCTACTTCATAAACCATTGCCGAAGCCCCTGAAATGGTAAAGGCGCATATAACAGCAATCTGTATGTTTGTAAATTTTTCCTCTTTACCATCGCTGATTACTGCGGGTACGCACATGTCTTTTGTTTTTCTGCTATAAAGATGTTTATGCAGCATAAAAAACAATGCTGCTACTGAAAAATTGATCGACACTGCCAATAGATTGGTAAATTTATTCCCAATCATCGGAAGTAAAATATAACCTGCAAGCAAAGTTCCAAAAACTGCTCCAAACGTATTTACGGCATAAAGCCGTGATATTGTTATTGAAACTCGTGACTGGGAATGTATCAGGTATTTGGCTATTATCGGCAGTGTTGCTCCCATAAGTGTCGTAGGAAAAACAAAAATTAAAAAGGAAAGTATAATTCTTAAAATATTAGATACATCAAAATCGTTGGCATATCTCAGGTGGAATGAAACATATAGATATTTGTTCAGTTGAAGTATTAAAGGCAATATCAGAGCATAAAATCCGATCCCGAGTTCGAGGAGTATATACCACTTGGCAAGTTTTTTATTATCAAGCCTGTCTGCAAATCTTCCAAGAAATAATGAACCCAGCCCCAATCCGGACATAAATGAAGCCAGTATAATTGTAACCGCATAGGTCGAAGCTCCGAGAATAAGAGTCAGTTGTCGGACCCACACAACTTCATAGATAAGGCCTGAAACGCCTGAAAGGGCAAAAAGAATTGTAAAACAAAAGTTTAATGAATTCTTTGATATATGTTCATAATTAACGAGTTTCTTCAATTTGATTCCTTTCAAAGTGTTTTGAAGTATTCAAAATATAATTACCTTATTAAAGGTATCGGCAATAGCACTGTTTATCGTTAATTAAACAATGTTTTACAAGTTATGAAAAATATTTAAATTTAAAATATTCCAGGCGAGTACTTTTGCCCGCCTGGAATATAAAGGGGAATAAAATGTCTAACTATTAAATTCTTTCAATTCACCATTTTTGCTGTCGTCCATAGGAATAGCAGATTTTGCGCTTTTGGCCTTTACAGGCTTGGAAATTTTGGTTTCCGTCTTTTTGCCCGTTCCGCCTGCTATGTGATGAATCGCATGATCAAACGTTGACAATCCATGATGATTTTTAGCAGCCACTTCATGGGTCTTCTGTGCTGCTTTGTGGCCGTATGACTGTGTTTTCGCAGCCGCACCACCAACTATTGCTGCTAATTCGTTGACTATAATATTCATCTGCTCGGCCTGTGCGCTAAGTTCTTCTGATGCGCTC
The DNA here is from genome assembly GCA_001825665.1 of Planctomycetes bacterium GWF2_41_51. Taxonomy (GTDB): domain Bacteria; phylum Planctomycetota; class Phycisphaerae; order Sedimentisphaerales; family UBA12454; genus UBA12454. The sequence continues at coordinate 36,405 of MHXZ01000091.1, forward strand.
GCTGATTCTTCAGCGTTTGCGGCATTTTGCTGCGTTACCTTATCCATCTGTGCGACAGCGGTATTGACCTGGTCAATTCCCTGTGCCTGTTCAGATGAAGCGGCAGCTATTTCACCAACCAAGTCGGTTGTCTTGCCGATGCCCTGTACTATCTCTTCCAGAACTTTGCCGACTTCTGCTGCGATGTCAACGCCGTTCTTTGAATTCTTTACAGACTCTTCAATCATATTTGCAGTATTCTTCGCTGCTTCCGCTGACCGCATCGCAAGATTGCGAACTTCTTCAGCTACAACCGCAAAACCTTTACCAGCTTCACCTGCTCTTGCCGCTTCGACTGCCGCGTTCAATGCAAGTAGATTAGTCTGGAAAGCTATTTCATCGATGACTTTGATAATCTTTGCTGTCTCATCAGATGATTTTTGTATATCCTTAATCGCAGAACTCATTCTGTTCATCGCTTCCGTGCCTTCGTTTGCCGCCTTGCGTGCTTCGCCTGCGAGTGTATTTGCCTGCTGAGCATTGTCGGCATTTTGTTTTGTCATTGAAGACATCTCTTCAAGACTTGAAGAAGTTTCTTCGAGACCTGCCGCCTGCTCTGTGGCTCCTTCAGCAAGAGATTGCGAAGCGCTCGATACTTGCCCCGATGCCGATGCTACCTGCTCGGAACCTTCGGTAAGTGTCGAAACAATTTGTAAGAGTGATTTAACAAGCCCCTGTATAATCACAAGGCACAGACTTACTGACAAAAATATGCCGCAAATACTTATTCCAAGCATCGTATTTCGAGCAACAGAATAAATTTTGTCGCTTTCATCTTTATCATTATTCATATCTTTTTCATTCAAATCCACAATGACTTTCATTGATGCTTCAGCTTCGTCAAATATCCTTCGTCCTTCGCCGCAGGATAATTGTCTTGCAACTTCATTCGAATTTTCAAGCGATAATGCCTGAATCTTCTTATTGTTTTCTAGCCATGCGTTGTAGCTCGGCTCGAACGCTCCGAGCATCCGTTTGCCTTCCTCGGTTGCTGTTGCTCTGATTTCATTCAGTTTGTCACGAAGTGATTTATCTGTTTCAGCTATCATGAGAGCATAGTTATCCATATCCGTTTTATCCGTTGATAAGACAAAGTTTTTTTCAGCTCTCTGAAGAGCAATCAAATCCTGAACGCATCTTGCCGAAAGCAATGCTCTTGTGGAAGCGTTATCCGCCTGATCAACTTTGATCTTGATTTCATCAGTTGATGCATTTTTTACTTCTTTAAGTATTCCCGTAACCATCTCGTCATTAAGGTTTGCGATTGTTTTAAGATTGTCAGCGGCTTTATCGAATAATTCACGCCCCAATCCTCTCGATAGTTCAAATGCCTGTGAATTCGTGTTTCTTCGGCTGGCTTCACAAGTTTTTCGAGACACCTCTTTAAACTTGGCATATTCTGACTCAAACTGTGCTATCTGCTTTTTACCTTCTTCAGAAGCGATATCC
>MHXZ01000092.1 GCA_001825665.1 Planctomycetes bacterium GWF2_41_51
GCCCCAGAACAAAAACAATGTTCGGCATTGAGAAGGATGCGAAAATAACTCATGAATTTTTTCTGAATTTATTGCATCCCGATGACCGCAAGATGGTTGAAAAAGCGATATCAGAATGTACAGAAAACAAAAAAGAGTACGATATCGAGTATCGTGTGATACATCCTGATGGTTCAATCAGGTGGATATATGCCAAGGGGCATGGAATATTGGATGAATCTGGCAAATGTGTGCGGATGACCGGTGTTGTTCTGGATGTTACTGAGCGCAAGTTAAAAATTGAACAGTTAAAGCAGCTTAATCAGGAACTGAAGCGGTCAAATAACGAGCTTGAGCAATTCGCATATATCGTCAGCCACGACTTGCGTGAACCGCTTCGCGCAATCAGCGGATTTATGGGACTTCTGAAAGATAAGTATAAAGATAAATTAGATGCCAAAGCAAATGAATATATAAATTACGCGACTAAGGGTGTTGTGCGGATGGATGAATTGCTTGCGAGTCTGCTGGAATATTCGCGAGTCCATACCCAGAGGCAGGCGCAGGTTGCTGTATCGGCAAAGGAAGCTTTAAACGCCGCAATCGCAAATCTTCATAGAAGCATAGTTGAAAATGACGCGGTTGTTACCTCTGATGAGCTGCCGATTGTCAAAGCGGACCCCGGGCAGCTTGCACAATTGTTCCAGAATCTGATTCAAAACGCTATAAAATTCAAATCTGAGGAAAAACCTCAAATTCACATCGGCTGCCGCAAAGACGATGGCAGTTGGCTCTTTTCCGTTAAAGATAACGGCATCGGCATTGCGAAGCAGCATTTCGAACGCATTTTTAATATTTTTCATCGCCTTGGTTCCGACCGTTATCCCGGTTCAGGAATCGGGTTATCGATTTGCAAAAAAATTGTCGAAAGGCATGGCGGCAGGATATGGGTAGAATCTGAAAGCGGAAAAGGCTCTACATTTTATTTCAGCTTTAAATAATTAGATGAATGGATTATATTGTAAATCAAGGTTTTAGGATAGCAGAAATAAGACTTTCCCTCATTGCCGATACAAGGCAAAATCCTATATTATATATAGGCCTACATTGTTTATGTTTAAAGATATTATAATGCTATAATTATGAGTTCTACTGACGGACATTCAATAAAAACAAGGAAATGGTTTTTCTTCTTTGGTGCGGCTGCGGTGCTTGGCGGATTGTATCTACTGAGTTTGCACAGCTACCTGCTGTTTCATAGTGTATCCGAACTATTCAGCATTTCGGTTGCTTTCGCAATATTTCTTCTCGTTTACAATGTACACAGATTTGCGGAAAAAGATTATGTTACATTTATCGGCGTCTCTTTTCTGTTTATAGGGATACTCGATTTGCTTCATACCCTTGCTTACAAGGGAATGGCGATTTTTCCCGATGGCAGCGCAAATGCCGCCACACAGCTTTGGATTGCATCCCGATACATGCAAAGTTTATCCTTCATTGCCGCCGCATTTTTCATAAAAAGAAAAGTAAACATGAACGCGGTGATAAGCGTTTATGTCATCATCACAAGCGCGATAATATTGTCGATTAGCTACTGGAAAATATTCCCGGCTTGTTATGTTGAGGGTGCAGGTCTTACAGATTTCAAAAAACTCAGCGAATATATTATAATCTGTCTGTTCTTTGCATCAATTCTGATTCTCGCGTTCAACCGCAAACAATTCAAAAAAACTGTACTTGCTTTTCTAATTTTCAGCTTGATATCATCAATCCTGTCTGAAATAACTTTTACGCTTTATACAGATGTTTATGGAAGAGCGAATCTGGTCGGGCATTTGCTGAGATTAGTTTCGTTTTATCTGATTTACAGGGCGCTAATCAGGCAGCAGCTTATTGACCCTTACGGGACATTATTCCGTACTCTAAAGCAAAAAGAAAGCGCACTTGCCGAGCAAAGCAAACGACTCGAAAAAATTCTCGATACGGTGCCTGACGGAATTTGCATAGTAAATCAGGATTATGATATTGAATATGCCAATCCCGCGATTCAAAAAATGATGGGAACGGCCGAAGGCAAAAAATGTTATCAGTATTTCCAGCACAATAACGAGCCGTGCGAAGTGTGCAAATTTACCGAAATGCTCAAGGGGAAAACAATACATGAGACATACGAGAACGGCAGCGGAAGAATATATGATGTTGTAGACGCCCCGTTTCTTAATTTTGAAACCGGCGAAATGTCTAAATTCAAATGCCTCCACGATATTACAGAGCAGAAAAGGGAACAGGAACTGCTGTTGAAAAATCGTGAGCAAATCAGAGCCAAACTGGAAAGCATTATAGCGCCCCAGGGCGATATCGGAAACCTTGAACTTGGCGATATTATCAATATTCCTGAAATACAGGAAATGATGGATAATTTTTATAAACTCGCTCACATACCAATGTCGATAATTGACGTCAAAGGCGATATTCTTATCGGTGTCGGCTGGCAGGGCATCTGCACTAAATTCCATCGCATGCATCACCAGTCCTGTCTTCACTGCATTGAAAGTGATACCCAGCTTACAGTGGAAATACCGGAAGGGCAGTTCAGGCTTTATAAATGCAAAAATAATATGTGGGATATGGCCACGAATATCAGAGTCGGCGGCAAACATCTGGGCAATTTATTTATCGGGCAGTTTTTCTTCGATGATGAGCAAATTGATTATGAATTGTTCCGCAGGCAGGCGCAACAATACGGATTCGATGAAAAAGAATATATGTCCGCTCTGGAGCAAGTTCCGCGTCTGAGCAGAGAATCGATAGAAGCAGCCAAGCTGTTCTTTTTAAGCTTAACCAATAAGATTTCCAAATTGAGCTATAGCAATATCCAGCTCGCCAGAGCGCTGGAAGACCAAAAGCGGGCAGAAAAAGAAATTTTTGAAAGCAGGGCTGTTTTGAAGACGGCTCTTGACAGTATGACAGACGCAGTTTTCATCTCTGACGAAAAAGGAGACATCATAGATTTCAATGATTCTTTTGTTTCTTTTTGTGGTCTTAAGAGCAGGGATGAAGTCCTTAGAAAGTTTTCAGATTATCCAACTTTAGGTGATGTATATTTTTCAGACGGCAGGCCTGCGCCATTGGATATGTGGGCCACTCCACGCGCATTGCGAGGAGAAAAGGCGATTAACGAAATTTATATACTCAAAAACAAAAACACCGGCGAAATCCGTTACGGCAGTTTCAGTTTCAGTCCAATTCGCAATTCTCAAAATGATATTGTGGGGACTGTTGTAGCCGCAAGAGACGTTACAGACATCAAAAAGGCAGAGGCTGCTCTTCGGGAAAGCGAAACAAAATATCGCGAGCTTATTGAAAATGTCCAATGCGTAATTCTTCGCTGGAATTCTGAGGGCAAAATAACATTTTTCAACGAATATGCTCAGAAATTATTCGGCTACAAACTTGATGAAATTTTAGGGCAGGATGTTGGAATACTCGTTCCGCAGCGTGAGTCCACAGGCAGGGATTTGACCGGCCTGATAAAGGATATCATGGAAAATCCGCAGAGATATGTAAACAATGTTAACGAGAATATCTGCAAAGAGGGACGAAGGTTGTGGATGGCGTGGACGAATAAACTATTATACGATGAAAATGGAAATTTATCTGAAATTCTGGCAGTAGGAACGGATATTACGGAAAGAAAAAATGCCGAAGACTCGGTGCGTGAGAGTGCAGAGCGTTTCGAAATAATGTCTGAAACCGCTGAGCAGCTGCTTCAAAGCAAGAATCCGCAGATGATAATTAATTCCCTTTGCCGAAAGGTAATGGAGCATCTCGATTGCCAGGTGTTTTTCAATTATCTCTACGATGAAAATAAAAAACGTATTCATCTGAACGCCTATGCCGGAATACCGGATGAAACTTTCAAAAAAATCGAATGGCTCGATTTGGGGGCTGCGATTTGCGGGTGCGTCGCAAGGGATGGTAAACCTCTAATGGTTGAAAATATTCCTGAAACAAAAGACCTGCGAGCAGACCTTGTTCGCTCATTTGGTATCAAAGCTTTTGCCAGCAATCCCATTTTGTCGCATGGTAATGTGATTGGGACATTATCTTTCGGCACGAAGGAGAAAAATAATTTCACTCAAAGCGATTTAACGCTGATGAGAAGCGTTACTGACCAGGTGGCTATCGCAATGGAACGCGTGAGGGCCGAAGAACAATTGCTTAAAGCTAACGAAGAACTTGAAGAAAAAGTCCGGCAGCGAACATCGGCATTAAGCCGAACAGTCGATACGCTTCAGGAGGAAATCCAACTCCGCACACAGGCAGAGAAAGTGGTAAAGGCTGAACGCAAACGGTTCGAAGATGTTCTCGATATGCTGCCGGCTTATGCGATTCTGCTGACGCCGGATTATCACGTTGCTTATGCGAATAAATTTTTTGAAGACCGTTTCGGGCAGGATAAAGGTAAAAAATGCTATGAATATTTGTTCAATCGCACAGAGCCTTGCGAAAACTGCCAGACTTATAATGTTTTGAAAACCAATAAGCCTCAATTTTGGGAATGGGTCGGCCCTGATGGTAATAATTATGACATCTTTGATTATCCGTTCAGAGACGCCGACGGTTCACCTTTGATTATGGAGATTGGCCTTGACGTTACCGCGCACAAGAAAGCGCAAAGTTCACTCGAGTTAAGCGAAAAGCGTTATCGTTCTCTAGCAGAAGCCACCACACAGGTTGTATGGACTACCAATGCCGAAGGTCAGGTTGTTTTCGATATGCCTTTATGGAGAGATTTTACGGGTTTAAATCTCGAACAAATTCAAGGCTGGGGATGGATTGATTCACTTCATCCTGATGACCGGGAAAGAACCGCGAAAATATGGTCGAAAGCCATAGAAAATGGTACGCTGTATGAAACGGAATACAGGCTGCTCAGGAAAGACGGGCAGTATCGCAATGTGTATGTGCGCGGAGTGCCTGTATCAAACGATGACGGTTCCATACGTGAATGGATTGGAACCTGTACGGATGTAACAGAGAAAAAAGTGACGGAAGCGGAGCTTGAAAAATATCGGCTTCATTTGGAAGAGTTGGTTAAACAGAGGACCGATGAACTGGCAAGGTCGAATAAAGACCTCGAACAGTTTGCTTATGTCGCCAGCCACGATTTACAGGAACCGCTGCGGGCAGTCGCGGGGTTTGTTGACCTTTTGAAGATGCGAATGGGAACTTCGCTCGATGAAACAAATCTGCGGTATATGAATTTCGCCGTTGACGGCGTTGTAAGAATGCAGACGCTTATTCAGGGACTGCTTGAATATTCAAGAATCGGAGCGCCTCGGAAAAAACCTGACCCTATCAATTCCGGCAAGGCTCTTGACCGTGCCCTTGCGCAACTGGATAGAACTATTAAGGAGTCGGGTGCGCAGATTACTTCGGATAATTTGCCGACTGTTCGTATAGACGAACTTCAGCTGGCACAGGTGTTCCAGAACCTTCTATGCAACGCGATAAAATTTAAAAGCAATGATGTGCCGCGTATCCATATAAGCGCAAAAAAGCAGGACAGGTTCTGGCAATTCGCAGTCAAAGATAACGGTATAGGAATTGAAAAAGAATACGGCGAAAAAATATTTTTGATTTTTCAGAGATTGCACACGCGCGATAAATATCCGGGAACCGGTATTGGTTTATCGATATGCAAAAAAATTGTGGAAAGGAACGGCGGGAAAATCTGGTTCGAATCAGAACGGGAAAATGGTTCGACTTTTTATTTTACTGTCCCGGATAGAAAGGAATCTTAACCATAATGTTATGACATGTATAACGTAAGTAATAAAAAAGTATCCTATTTAACCGGAGGTAAGAACAAACATGAATGTTGCAGACGCAAGACCAATTGAGATTCTGCTGGTGGAAGACAGTCCCAGCGACACAGCTTTGACACTGGAGGCTTTAAAGGCTGGTAAAGTTGCAAACAGGCTTTTCAACGTCGAGGACGGCGTTGAAGCGATGGCGTATTTAAGGCAGCAGGGTGTTTATAAAAATGCGCCAAGGCCGGACCTGATTATGCTCGACCTTAATTTACCGAGAAAGGACGGCCGTGAAGTGCTTGCGGAACTGAAAACAGACCCCGTGCTGAAAACTATTCCGGTAGTCGTCCTTACCACTTCGCGGGCTGATGAAGATATACTTAAATCGTATCAGCTTCACGCGAATTGTTATATCACCAAGCCGGTGGATTTTCAGCAATTTATTGGTGTTGTCAAAACAATCGAAAATTTCTGGCTGACAGTTGTAACACTGCCGCCGAGAAATTAGCAGGCAGAATGTAGTACCTGGCGGGTAGAAGGTTTCAGTGAAATTTGAATGAAAGGAATGATATGGATGCCTGGAAAAATAAAAAGATTGTCCAAAAAGCGCTAAAGCAAGACAATGGCTAAATAGAATGCTGCTGATTAGAATGTGGATTCTACATTCTATCTGCTAAAAAATATGGAAAACAGAGATATAAAAAAACCGCTCCGATTATTGCTTGTCGAAGACAGCGTAAGTGATGCTGCGCTTCTTGAAGAATATATTTTATCCAGTAAGGTTTGGGATATTTACCTGAGCGTAGCGAGAACGCTGGAAGAGGCCGTAGCGCATTTAAAAGATAATTATACCGATGCCGTATTGCTTGATTTAACCCTGCCCGACAGCCGCGGTCTTGATACCGTTCTAAATGTGAAAAAAACCACTTCCGATATACCTATTGTGGTTCTTACAGGAATTGATGATGAAAAAACGGGAATTGATGCTCTTCGAATCGGCGCACAGGATTATCTTGTAAAAGGACAGGTTGACGGCCCGTTCATTATTCGCGCTGTAGATTATGCGATTGAACGCAAAAAAGCGGAAGAAGCGGTTCGGCTTAGTGAGCAGCGGTTAAGGCTGTCTCTGCAGGCCGGTAAAAGCGGCGCATGGGAATGGGATATTTTAAAAAACCAGGGCTGGCTTTCGCCCGAGACGTATGAGCTTTTCGGATTCGAACAGGAGATGCAGATAAACTCTGAGAACATGCTGCTAGCTGTCGATGAACGTGACCGCGATAAAGTAAGCTATCTTTTCAGTCAATGTATCGCAACTCACACCAGTCCTCAAATGGAATTCCGCATTCATCATCCTTTGTACGGGCTGCAATGGGTGATGATTAGCGCAAATATTATTTATGATGATGCCGACCGTGCTGTTCAGATAATCGGTATCGTGATGGATATTACAGAACGGAAACAAATTGAGCAGGAACGTGAAAACACGATTGAATTTCTGCGCATCATCAATAAAAGCACCACTACTCGTGCATTGGTTAGGGGCGCTCTGTCATTTTTCCAGAAACACTTCGGCTGTGAAGCTGCCGCAGTCCGTTTAAAAAATGGCGAAGATTATCCTTATTTTGAGACCAAAGGTTTTCCTGAAGAATTTATATTACAGGAAAATTATCTTAGCTCGCGCGACCTGTTAGGTCAGACTATTTGCGATAAAAATGGAGAACCCGTTCTCGAGTGTATGTGCGGTAATGTGATTAAAGGGCTGACCGACCCGCAGCTATCGTATTTTACTCAGCACGGTACTTTTTGGACTAATTCAACATCTGAATTTCTCCTTGAAAAAGGTACGAAAAACGAAAAAGGAAGAATCGATTGCAATAAATGCAATGTAAAAAAATATGAGTCGATGGCTTTGCTGCCGATGAGAATCGGGCACGAAAGACTTGGTTTGCTGCAGCTTAGTGACAGGCATAAAGGGCATTTTACTGTCCAGTTAATCAGTTCGCTGGAAAGACTGGTTAATTATTTTACAGTCGCTATATCCAAATTTCGTTCGGATGAGGCATTGCATGAAAGCAAAGAGGATTTAAAACGTGCGCAGGAAGTGGCTCATTTAGGAAGCTGGAGACTTAATGTTCGTAAAAACGAATTGACGTGGTCAGAGGAAACTTACCGTATTTTCGGTTCAACGCGCGGAGCGCCTCAAAATTATGAAACGTTCCTCGATAAAGTGCATCCCGATGACCGCGAATATGTCGATAAGAAATGGAAAGCCGCTTTACATGGTGAGCCTTATAATATCGAACATCGAATCTTGGCCGATGGAAGAATAAAATGGGTCAGAGAAAGAGCGGAACTTGAATTTGACCGAAATAGAACTTTAACAGGTGGTTTCGGAACCATACAGGATATCTCTGAACTTAAAGAAGTGGAAGAGCAGATAAAAAATCTTGCTAAATTCCCATCTGAAAATCCTTATCCTGTGCTTCGCGTACTTGCCGACGGCACAATCTCTTACGGCAACAGCGCCGCCGATGGACTTCTTAAATTTTGGAATAAAAATATCGGAGAAATTGTTCCGGATGACTGGAAATCGCTTATCGATGAAGCGATAAAAACGAATAACAATATTTTAAAAGAAGAAACTTTAGAAAAATCTGTATTCTCTTTCACGATTACGCCCATTAAAAACAGCGGATATATCAATATCTATGGACGCGACATAACAGAATACAGGAATTCGCAAAAAGAACTTCGAAAAACAAATTTAGAGCTTGAAGACCGTGTCAAAGAGCGTACAAGGCAGCTTGAAAAAATTGTCGAGGTTTTGCAGAGAGAAATTATCGAAAGAACCAAAGCTGAAACAAAATTAATCGAAAATCAGGAAAAACTGAGAGCTCTTTCTTCGGAGCTTATAATGGTAGAAGAACGTGAACGCCGGCAGGTCGCAACTCACCTGCATGATTCAATCGGCCAGTTGCTTGCGTTTTCGAAAAAAGAGCTTGGGGCGTTGATTAAGATTGCTCCGGATGAAATGAAAGGTTCTTTGCAGGAGATTTGGGAATTTGTCAGACAAGCGGTTGAAGAAACTCGAACTCTCACCTCCGATTTAAGTCCTTCGACACTTTACGCCATCGGCTTCGATGCTGCGATAGAAGAACTGGCGGAGGATTCTGCCAAAAAAGGTAAATTCACGTATAATTTCAGATGCGATTTGCCCCAAAAGACGCTGATGGAACAGGATAAGATTTTATTTTACAGATCCATCAGAGAGTTGCTTATTAATATAATTAAATACAGCCAGGCGAAAAATGTTGATATTAATGTTGAAAAAATCAATCATAAAATTCGTATTGTTGTAAAGGATGACGGTATCGGATTCAACGTAAAAGACCTTGACGTGAAAAAAGGAAAATCAGGTTTCGGATTGTTCAGTATCCAGGAAAGACTTGAAACATTAGGCGGTAATTTAAAAGTGCATTCGCAAAAAGGCAAAGGCACGACTGTAATATTAACTGCTCCATTGAGCAAAGGAAAACAAAGAAAAGGAGTATAAGATGGCTATTCGCATTGTTTTGGTTGACGATCATAAGGTACTCAGGCACGGTTTAAGCCAGGCGCTCAAAGGCGAAGAGGATATGGAAATAGTCGGTCAGGCAGAAAACGGTTATGAAGCTGTTAAACTTGCGCACGAGCTTGTGCCTGATGTAATGATGATGGATATTGCTATGCCCGAACTAAACGGTATAGAGGCCACGAGGCAAATTCTAAAGGCTCATCCCCAAATCAAAATTATTACTCTTTCGATGCATTCGAATAAAAAGTTCATTCATGAAATGTTTAAGTCAGGCGCAAGAGGTTATTTGCTTAAAGACTGTGAGTATTCGGAACTGATAAACGCGATACGTGTTGTTATGCAGAATAAAATTTATATCAGTCCGTCCATTACCGGAGTGGTAATTGAAAATTATATGATGCAGGGCACCGAGGAAAAGCAGAATGCCTTTGCAATTCTTTCAGACAGAGAGCGCGAGGTTCTGCAACTTATTGCCGAAGGGAAAACAACCAAACAAGTTGCAAGAATGCTTCATGTAAGCCCCAAAACCGTCGAGGGACACCGCACAAGAATCATGCATAAACTTGAAATAGACAGCATCGCAAATCTAACGAAATACGCGATAAGAGAAGGTTTGACTTCGGCTGAAGCGCCGTGACAAAAACATCGTTCAAACGCTAAAAACCTCTTTTGAGCAAATGCTACCTTTCAAATAGGGGATTTCCCTATTTCCAATTTTGCCCCTAAAAAGTACTTTCATCGTATAAATCTTTTGTTTTTTTAAGCGGGATTGCTATGAAGGTATTCATGCTTGGCTGGGAGTTTCCGCCTTTTATAAGCGGCGGTTTAGGTACTGCGTGTTACGGTCTTACAAAGGCGATGAGTCGGCAGGGCACAAAAATTACATTTGTGCTCCCTGGCGGAAATGACCAGACCAGTGACTTTATGAAAATTCTTACTGCTGATGGTTTTTTAAATTCTGAGGAATTTAAGAACATCACATTTCGTTCCACACACACTGCGCTGAACCCATACGCTTCTGCATCGGGCGTTTCGACTTCCATTGAAAAAAATGTCGAAACAAAAAGCGGCTCACCAATCTGGCAGACGGCTTCTTCCGGTAATCAGAAGCATTACGGCGGCGATGTATTCGAAAAGGTGCAGAAATATACCAGCAATGCGACCCAAATAGCAGCAACTGAAAAATTTAATATCATTCACGCACATGACTGGATGACATTTCCCGCCGCAATAGCAGCATCGGAAATAAGCGGCAAACCCGCAGTCGTTCATGTTCATTCGACGGAGTTCGACCGCTGCGGAGATTATGTTAACCAGGCAATTTATGATATCGAACGATACGGTATGCATAAGGCTCATAAAATCATCGCAGTCAGCAATTATACGAAAAACATCATTATAAACCGTTATAGCGTACCTGCTGAAAAGATTAAGGTTGTTTATAACGGAGTGGAAAGCTGCGGCGCAACTCGAAATATTTCCAATAAGCGGGATAAAATTGTTTTATATCTTGGCCGAATCACATTCCAGAAAGGCCCTGAATATTTTATTGCCGCCGCAAAAAGAGTTCTTGAAAAAATGAGTAACGTGAAATTCGTAATAGCCGGCGACGGCGATATGACGCACAGAATGATTGAATACGCCGCATATCTCGGCATCGGGCATAAAGTTTTCTTTACCAGGTTTTTAAGAGGGCAAAATGTCGAGCGCGTTTATCGAATGTCGGATTTATATGTGATGCCTTCCGTCTCGGAGCCGTTCGGTATTGCCGCTCTTGAAGCGATGATAAATAACGTGCCGGTAATTTTGAGCAGGCAAAGCGGAATTGCCGAAGCGGTTTCAAACGCACTTAAAGTAAATTTCTGGGATGTTGACGAGATGGCCGACAAAATAGCGGCCGTTTTAAAGCATCAGCCTCTCAGAACAATGCTCACCGAAAACGGTTGTGCAGAGGCGGGCGGATTCCGATGGGATAACTCCGCCGCAAAAGTAAATGAAATCTACAGACAGGTTCTTGCCTGTGCATAATTTTTTAAAAGGATTGTCCAATGGCAGCAGTATGTTTTTATTTCCAGGTTCATCAGCCCTTTAGGCTCCGCAATTACACCATCTTCGAAACAGACAGCAATTATTATGATGATTTTAAGAACAGCCAGATTTGCAGAAAGGTCGCGGACAAATGCTATCTGCCGGCCAACCGCCTGATTCTCGAACTCATAAGAAGATACAACGGCAAATTCCGTGTCGCATACAGCATTACAGGTGTTCTGCTCGAACAGCTTGAAAAGTATGCCCCCGATGTTCTTTATACTTTTAAGGAACTTGCCGATACAGGGTGTGTCGAGTTTCTCGGCGAAACTTATCATCATAGTTTAAGTTCTTTATATTCACATAAAGAGTTTCTCGACCAGATTGATTTGCATACTCAGGCTATAGAGAAGCATTTTGCTCAAAAGCCAAAAATTTTCCGCAACACCGAACTTATTTATAATAATCAGATTGCCGAGTTAATTGAAAGTACCGGCCAATTCGATGCGATTTTAGCGGAGGGCGCCGACCATATACTCGGATACAAGAGTCCCAATTTCATTTATCAGCCGTTGCGCTGCAAAAAATTAAAACTCCTGCTCAAAAATTACAAGCTCAGCGACGACATCGCTTTTCGTTTTTCAAATCAGGGCTGGGCAGAGTGGCCTTTGAGGGCTCCGAAATTCGCGCAATGGGTTAATGCCGTCAACGGCTGCGGCTATACCGTAAATCTTTTTATGGACTATGAAACTTTCGGCGAACACCAGTGGGAAAGCACGGGCATTTTCAACTTTTTGCGTCATCTTCCGGGCGAAATCCTGAATCACCCCGATAATTCATTTAAAACGCCTTCCGAAGTAATCCAATCCTACCCTGTTTGTGAAACGCTCGACATCCCATATACCATTAGCTGGGCCGATATTGAACGCGATGTTTCCGCCTGGCTCGGAAATCCTATGCAGCGGAACGCGTTGACCGAAGTATATAAAATCGAGCAAATGGTTAAAGATACCGCCGACAGCGGCATTATCGAGGACTGGCGAAAGCTCCTGACTTCCGATCATTTTTACTATATGTGTACAAAATGGTTTTCAGATGGCGATGTACATAAATATTTTAACCCCTATGATTCGCCTTATGATTCTTATATAAATTTTATGAACGTACTTGACAATCTCTGTTCGCGATGTAAAAATATTCTATACACTGATTCAAGGCAACTCCTGACTGCTAAAAAAGCCGGTACAAAAAGAGCTTCGAGAAAAAACAGGGATAGAGATTATGTTTCGGAAAGGAATTGATTATGAAAGGTGTTAAAGAGGGAAGAAGGGCTGCCGTTAAAGTTAAACGAGCACCCAGAAAAACAGTAAAACCCTATGGCGTAAAAAAAGTAAGGGGTGCCGTTGTTTTCACTGCCTTTTACCCGGATGCCTCCGAGGTGCAGGTAGCCGGAGATTTCAACAATTGGCAGCCGCAGATGACGCCTATGAAAAAAATTGACAAAAAAGGCACTTGGCAGGTTAAACTGCCCCTTACAGCAGGCAGCTATCGATATAGGTTTGTTGTCGATAATAACTGGCAGCACGACCCGAATAATGAAACCACAGAACCTAATCCTTATGGAGAATTAAATTCCGTTCTGCAGGTCAATATTAAGAAAACTTAAAACCCACCTTTGAAAACAGCATAAACTCCGCGCGCATCAGGCCCTTAATATTGATTAAAACGGCTTTTGCGGCGGGGTTTTTTTTTATACACTTTTAGAATTCATTTATAAGCACTTTCGAGGTTTAAATGGGGGGATTTACCCATTCTATATGTAAATTATATTAAGTATAAGTAGTTGTTATTGTTAGAAGAAACATGGAAAACTTTTTCGGAGATATTGATATGTTTAAGACTGACTTATTAGATGCAAAGATGCAAATTGCCGAGCGAAGAGGATTGTGTCCGATTTGCGGCCGGAATATGGTGCAGGCAGACAGGGTGAGAGAAGGAAAGCATGTTTTTGTGTGGTACAAATGCGCGGATGGAGAATGTGCCGGCCAGAGATTGCAGAAACAAACTTCCAGATAAATGCATGAAAGTTATTATTGATAAATTTCGATGTAATGGCTGGGGTATATGCGAAAATATATGCAGCCAGGTCTGTGAATGTAGTAGATGTGCGCAAAAAATAGAAGAGGAGATTAATACAGATGATTACGAGGCGGCCTGCCGAAAGGCGGTTAAATATTGCCCGGCAGGCGCTATTTCTATTGAATGAAAGACAAATATGAAAATTCTTGTACTGTATCATTCCATTTATGGACACATTTTTAAAATGGCTGAAAGTGCCAGGCAGGGCGCAGGTTCCGTTGACGGTACCGAAGTTGTTTTCAGAAGAGTCGCTGAATTCCCCGAAGAGGAGCATAAAATCCTGAATAATGAACATTCGAAAAAGGTCTGGGAAAAACAGGAAAAGATTCCGCTCTGCACTCTTGAAGATTTTAAACAGGCAGATGGTTACGTTATCGGCTCGCCTACCCGGTACGGCAATATGACTGCCCAGATGAAAAGATTTATTGATTTGACCGCAAAGCTCTGGCTCGAAGGCGCTTTGGAAGGCAAACCTGTAGGCTTATTTACTTCCACCTCTACAACTCACGGCGGACAGGAAACGACATTAATAAGTATGCTTATGCCGTTGCTGCATCTTGGAATGATTATCGTAGGTGTGCCGTATTCTACTCCCGGAATGCTGCATACCGAAGGACGCGGAGGCACACCTTATGGTGCCTCGACTATCGCCGGTCCGGACAACAGTCTTGAACCCACAAAAGAAGATTTGGAAATCGTCAAAGCGTTAGGAAAAAGAGTCGCGCAAACCGCACTGAAACTCAGGAGTTAAACTATGATTAAAGCATTTTTAGTTTTGTTGTTGACGCTGATTGTTTTCTTAATCGGATGTCAGGAAAAAAAGCCCGAGCTTATTCAAACTCTCAAAGAAAAACAGGCCAGACAATTAAGAAACTCCATTGTCGCTACCTGTGAAGGATGCGATACATGGGCAGTGGAGTATTTTACGCCAAGAGATATTGTTATTGCCCGTCATCCTTCAATTGAACAGGAAGTTTATTTGACGGTTCTCGATGATGAAGGAAATCCCGTCACATGCTGCGAAAAGGCAATGAGACTGCGTGTCGAAGCGGATGGCTCATTATCCTTAAATTGTAAAACCTGCGGAAAACTAATACCAATTGAGGTCAGAGACCACGAAGTAATCGTCGTCCAGGAAGAATAAATATAAAATAATTCGTGTAATCCGCGTAATCAGCGATTAAAAAAAATCGTTTATCTCACCATCACCTGTCCGCCGTCAACGACAAGTGTCTGGCCGGTGATTACTCTCGCTTTTTCTGATGAGAGAAAAATTATAGCGTCTGCGATGTCCTGCCCTTTAATTTCCAAACCGAGAATTGTTTTGCTCACATAATAAGGAATTACTTCTTCAGGTTTGATACCGTATTTTTTCGCACACGTCTTGATATATTCCGGATTCCATATTTTCGAACCTTCGAAAACATTGCCGGGGCATACTGAATTGACGCGTATGCCGTGTTTGCCGAGTTCCATTGCCCAGCCGCGTGCGATATGTATTTCGCCTGCTTTGGTTGCGTTGTATGGTGTGTTGTCTTTGCTCGCTTCCAATCCAGATTTGGAACTTAAATTTATTATGCTTCCGCCGATTCCCTGTGCAATCATTAATTTTGCCGCGTATTTGGCCATCAGCAGATAACCTGTCAAATTTATCTCAAGAGCCATTCGCCATTTTTCAACAGGCATATTGACAAGTGAAAACGCAGGAGCGATTCCCGCCGCATTGACAAGAATATCAAGCCCGCCGAAATTATCCATTATCTGGCTGAAAGCATTTTGAACGCTTGTTTCGTTCGTCACATTGCATTGTGCCACAAGAAGTTCCGCCGATGGGAGCTGCTTTAAAATTTCTGCTTTAGTCTGCTCTGCCGCCGCCGAATCGATATCTGCAAGCGCAACTGCCGCGCCGGATTTTGCGATTCCGATTGCGATGCTCTTGCCAAGTCCGCTGCCTGCGCCGGTTACAACCGCGATTTTGTCTTTCAATAAACCGTCAACCGAATCACATGCCGCTTTTTGACGAAATGCTTCCGATTCCCAGTTATTTACAAAATCTATTTCACGCTTTGTCAGCGATTTTATCCCGCCCATACTTAACGCATTATGACGAATAAACAGTGAACTTGAAACAATGTCTCTGACAACACCTGCATTTTTTTCATTTGAGGTTACGAATAAGCCAAGGTCTTTTACTAAAAATGCTTTTGCGATTTTTTCGCCTTTTTTAATCTGCGAATTTAGTTTTGCCGCAATCTTTTCAGGAGTTGCGTTCTCAAGCCATACCGGAGTTCCGTTTGCGTAAACAAGCTCATCGGGACTCAAACTTGAACTTGAGAGCATTTTTTTGATGTCTTTATGTTTCAAAAAAGCGGCGATAGTTTCATCGATATAAAATTTCGCCTGCACATATTGACCTGCCGCTTTGAAGTATGCATTCCTTATCGCAAGTTTGGTCTTTACGATTTCTTCAATCGAAATATTCTTTGCAACCGGTTTTGTCGGAGATTTCAGACCCTTCTGCATCATACCGACAGTTTGCGATACGAGTTTCAATGCCGTATTCGGTGAATCGCTGCTTACAAACAATCCGTGTTTTTCGAGCAGAAGGACAGCGGGCTTTCTATTATACTGCGATTTATAATTGCCAATCAAAGCCGCGATTTTCTTTGCGAGCATAAGACCGGGGTCAACATACGGAATCCACAAAGGCGGATATTTCCACCCTTTGAAAATCTTGTCTATTTTCTGCTGCCCGTCTTTTGCGTTTACAAATGCTCGCACAGCGTCTGGATGAAGATGAATGACGCATTTATCCAGCATTGCGTGAAGATGTGCCTCAACCGACGGCCGCGCATTGCTGTTTAAATCATCACAGCAGCAATCCGCAAGTCTTTTGACAACCTCTGTTTCACGTTTTGTGGCATCAAGTCTGGTGATTTCTTTATCGGCCAGAATCGACAATACTTTTTCTATATTGAGCTTTCGCCAGCCGATTTGTTCGTTCATATCTTTGAGCGCTGATCCGCTGGCTTTTATGAACATATATTTACCGTCATCGGTTTTGACGGAAGTATTTCCGCCTCCGCCCTGAACCAGTTTTGCGTCTTTTCCTACTGTGTTTGAAATCTTAATTAAATCAGCCAGTGATTTTTCTATTTTCATTTTTCTTTCCGTGAGAATTTCTTTATCAACGCTTCTTCAGCGTCTTTCGACCATAATCCGTTATTAAGTTTGCCCGCTACATCAGGCATTTGAGTTTTAATTTGTTCCAGCGTTGTCAATGGCAGTTTTTCACATTGTGGGTAAACAACTATTTTACCGGGAATTAACTGTTTTTCAACAGCATTAATACCGTCGATTGCTCCGTCAAGTCCGCAAACTGCGCCGACCGAAATGTTCGTATCAAGCGATGCCTTCTCAACTTTCGCAAGAACAATTTTCATATCCTCGAGTGTCGAGCCGCTTGTTCCGATGAAATATGCTTTTTTATCGATATAGGTATTCAAATCTATTTCGCCATCAACCGTCGCTGGAATCCCCGCGAAAATATTTATCTTCGCGTTTACATCCGCCGATTCAACCGCCATTTCAACAATTTTCGTTACCGGCGCCATTATAATTATATAATTGAACTTTTCAGCGATTTTATCTTTTGCTGAATTGTACGGTATAAATTTAAGTTTATTTTTCTTTGCAAGCGGCGCCGCGACACTGCTCAGAATATTGAGCCTGTTATCATCCAAATCTGCGCCGTAAACGCTTATCTCTTTTACTCCCTGGCAGAGATTTCTCACAACATGCATAACGCCCATCGGCCCGCCTGCCCCGACGACATTGATTCTGTCGCCTTTCTGGATTTCCCCGCCGTCAGGTATATAAGCCATCGAATCAGCCGGATTGTTGGAATTTGTTCCGATGATTCTGATATTGCCGTAATGCACTCTTCCGATTTTGCATTTTATTTTGCGCTGGAGTTTTCCGCCGCAAAGCACGACATTCAGCAAACTTCCCGCCGCCAGTTTCGGAAATACAAGCTCGATTGTTTCTGCGTCGCAGCCGAAATAAATAATATCGTCAAAACTCGCATCGGCGAATTTCGCTATTTCATTTTTCGATGCATAAGTAACCGATGCCGGATCGCCGAACTCTGAAAGAAAATTTCTCAGCACATCGGTTGAATATTCGGCATCATCTATTACCAGTGTCTCTCCGCTGCTTTTCAGAGTTTTGCGTTCTACGATTGAATATGCGTCTTCCACGCACGCCCAAGGCTCGACCAGTGCGATTGCCGATGCCGATAAGTTATCCGTTGTCGGTATCAGCATCGAATTGCCATCCGGTGCGGTAATTACCCTTTGGTCCATCAAAACATATTCCTGCAGCGCGCCTTCAAAGCTGTACCCGAAAGAACCGTTGGAGTTTTTCGTCGGCAGCCACCGATAATCGGACTGAACGAGAAACCGTTCACCAACTTTCACATCTTTCACTTTGCTTCCAACCGCCGCGATTCTCACAACCGCCTCATGTCCCGGAACCGCCGGCTTTTCATCAGGAACATAACTTGGAATCTCTTTCAGCACCTTCTGGTCAATGCCTGATAAAATTGACGTCTTTCGCGGATGTGTGGAAAACTGCTTCAGAAGTTTCAAATCCGAAAAGCAAAGCCCGACCGCCTCAACCCTGCCGAGTATCTGGTAATCGTTCGGCGTAAAAATATCCTTATCAGTATTAAACTTTAATTCACTCGGCCCCGTCAGTTGAACCGCTTTTTGTTTCGTTGGTATATTCATTTTATCTTTCATTTATGTTTCGTATGATTATAAACGAACATCGCGCCTTTGTAAAATTCTTCACACAGCGGCGCAAGTTCCTTGGAATTAAAATCGTCAACAAATTTCAGCCCCGGACTGTTCATTTCCGTGCCCGCGATAATCGGCAGTTTTCTCTTTATGCAAATCTCGACAAATTCATAAAGTTTCCTGCACTTCTCATCTTCCAGACCCTTCCCCGGCGTGTAATTTCTGTCCGGAATAATATTCACCGCCGCTACTCCGTCCGCAACCGCGATATCGAGCAATTCTTCAATCGCCTGCTCGCCTTCACTCAAACCATTGAGCCACGTTAAAGTCGGAATGCCCCCGATATCGATGATAAATTTATTCACATCTTTCATCTTCGGAAACGAATTCGAATCAGGCCGAACATACCCAACTCCGCCTTGCTTCATAATCTTCGACCGAATGAGCCCCTGGAGTTTTATCCCGTCCGGCAAATCCAGCTTACTCACATCCTGCCCCAATTTGCCGCTCCAGAAATTCGCAAGTTCATTTCCCGAAAATTTCGCCGCCGCCTTTTTCGTGTATGCCAGACAAAGATGCCTTTCCGTAACATTCCCCTTTGGCGTCAGCGGTACTGCATCCTTAGCATAATCCAAAACTACCGGCGACAAATACGCGTTGATCTTTTCGACCATAACTCTGTTTCGCTGCTGCGCCGTTGACTTGAAAGAATCCAACTGCGGCCGAAATTTCTCCGCCACTCCGCCGTAAGGTATCGCAGTCGCCATGTGATATGCAATCCCCGGCTCACCCGGCGAATTAATTTCCCTGTCCGCAAATTCCGGCACGAAAACCCGCGTCTCCATTCCGCTCGATGCTTTAATCCCCAGCTTCGCCGCCGCATCGTAGAATTCATCCGTTGAATCGACAACATCGAAATCGACAGTGCCGACACACCCCAGCCCCGACTTCTTCGCCAGCCACGCAACCTTCACCGGCGAATAACCTTCGGCGTTATAAGAATAGAAAGTATGAAAGTGCAGATTGGTTCGCTTGTCTGCCGCAGGAAATTTTATCTTTCCGCTCGCCGCCAAACCAGCCAGTTCATCCAAAGCATTCCGCCGTTCGTTGCCGTCAAAGCTGTCAAGCTTCGCTTCCAGTTCAGTAATTTGCAATTCATTCATCTTCATAATCTTATATAATCAACCGCTGCTCGTCAATTTGTAAAAACAGTGTAAATCCGTGTTAATCCGTGTCTAAATTTCTGTGTAAATCCGTGTCATCCGATAATCATCATCGGTTCGTTGACGTTCAGCGTCTGACCTTCTGTAACCAGAATTTCCTGCACAGTGCCTTCAGCCGTGCTTTCCATTTCGAGCGTCGCCTTGTCAGTCTCAATTTCAAAAAGCACATCGCCTTTATTGACTTTGTCGCCGACTTTCACTTTACAGCTTACTACCGTTCCTTCTTCCATCGTCTGCCCGAGTTTCGGCAAATTAATTGTCGTTGCCATTTTTACCTCACTAAATAAATATATTTCTATTTCATCATTTTTTTAACTGCGTTAACTACATCATCAACCGTCGGAATGCTCGCATTCTCAAGCGGTTCGCTCATTGGAGGCGGAACATCTTTTGCCGCCAAATTGACCGGAGCAGCCTTAAGACAATCGAACCCGCTCTTGCCGTCGCTGAATTTATAATCGATTACTCTTCGTGTGATTTCCGCGCCGACTCCGCACATCGCGAAACTTTCGCACAGCGTAACAAGCCTGTTTGTCTTCTTCACCGATGCCGCGACCGTATCGATATCCATCGGCTTAACCGTTCGCAAATCTACAACTTCCGCGTTGATTCCGTCAGCCGCCAGTTTCTCCGCCGCCTCAAGTGCCATCATCGCCATTCGGCTGTAGCTTACGATAGTAACATCGCTGCCCGCGCGTTTGACATCCGCTTTGCCCAGCGGAATAATATAATCTTCGTTCGGAACCGCGCCAAGCTGTCCGTACGTCGCCTTATGCTCGATAAACACAACAGGATTATCGCTCCGAATCGCCGCTTTGAGCAGCCCCTTGGCGTCATAAGGCGTCGAAGGCATAACTACATAAAGTCCCGGAATATTCACAAGCCAAGGCTCAAGACTCTTCGAATGATGAGCCGCGATACATCTTCCGACTCCGCCTTCAGTCCTCAGAACCATCGGCACTTTCGCATGTCCGCCGAACATATACCTGTTGAACGCTCCGTTATGCATTAACTGATCCAGCGCGATAGTTATAAAATCGACATACATAATTTCCGCTATCGGCCTTAGTCCGCGAATCGCCGCACCGACTCCCGCGCCTGTGATTGCCGCTTCCGAAATCGCCGTATCGACAACCCTGTCAAGCCCGAACTCCGCCAGCAGTCCTCTCGTCGCCGCATAAGCTCCGCCGTAATGCCCTACATCTTCGCCGAGAATGATTACGTTCTTATCGCGTCTCATTTCCTCAGCCTGTGCCTCAACCAAAGCGCCGCCGATATTCAGAATCTTCATTCCAAAATCGTTCTGAACTTTTCCCTGCGCTTCAATCGTTTTATCTTTTTTGGTTTTCGCCGCCGAAACTGCAAACGCGGCATCAAACGCCTTTGTCGCCTCCGACGCTTTTTTCGCAAGCTGTGTTTCTTTTTCGATTACCGACCTATCGTAAGTTTCAGTTACATAAACATCTCTTTCGAGATCTTCCGCCTTTGGCCATGCACTGTCCATCGCGAACTTCGTCGCCGCTTCAATCGTTTCATTCGCTGTATTTTTTATGCCGTCAAGTTCTTCCTGCGTCGCGAGATTCTCGCTCAGCAGCTTATTTGATAAAACCGTAATCGGGTCTCTTTCGCGCCATTGTTTTTCTTCGTCTTTAGTTCTGTAAGCCCTTGGGTCACTCTTGCTGTGGCCGTACCATCTATATGTCTTCGCTTCGACCATCATAAGTTTGCTGTTGGTTCGTGCGTATTCGATAGCTTCTTTCATCGCAAGATAAACCGCCACAACATCCTGCCCGTCAATTATCATCGCCGGCACATTATAAGCACCCGCTCTGATTGCGATATTAATAATATTGCTGGCCTTTACAGTTCCCTCAACCGGACTTCCCGAAAATGGCACGCTCATTCCATAAAGGTTATTTTCGATAACCGCCACCATCGGCACATTCAGCGTTGATGCCATATTCATCGATTCATGAAATGTTCCGGTATTCGTCGAGCCGTCCCCGAAAAATGAAATTACCACCTTTCCCGTTTTCTTATATTTTTCAGCGATAGCCGCTCCAACCGCCGTTGGCTGATTTCCGCCTACGATTCCCGTCGAGCCGAGATTTCCGTTCTTAACGTCAGCGATATGCATAGACCCGCCTCTGCCGTTGCAGTATCCGGTTTCTTTGCCCATGAGTTCCGCCATCATCCGGTTCCAGTGCGTCTGTCTTTCAGCCTCACTGTTTGAGTATTTATTTCCCATCGCGCCGCAATGTCCGTGTCCTCTGTGCGTTGAGCCGATTACGTCGCCGTGTTCGATAGCCGCCAAAGCTCCCGTCGCCGTCGCTTCCTGACCGGCATAAAGATGTGATGCGCCTTTAATAATGTTCTGACCCAGCAGGTCGAAAACCTTTTCTTCGAAGAATCTTATCTCATGGATCGTCCGAAGCCAGTCCTTAACCTGCGAAAGCGTCAAAACTTTGCTGTCGATTAACTGCTTGATAGTTGGCAGTGCCTTAGTTCTCTTGTCATCAATTTTTACCGTCATTTTTTTACTCCAGTCAGGTATATTTAATTACAATGTTAATCCGTGTCTCAGACTATTCTAAATATAACAACTTCGAACGTTCATTAAAAGCCCTCTGACCCCTAAAAATGTCTGTTTTTGCATTAAAACATATCTAATCGAACACGAATAAACAAAATAATACTTGAAAAGAGTTAAGGAATGTGTTAAAATATTTAACAATACATAAACGAACATTATTGTCATTGCGAGGAGTCCTGTTGAGCGAAGCGTAACGGGACGACGCGGCAATCTCAAATCGTTTGAAATTTGACTATTGGTTATTGGGAATTTATCCTATGGGTTTATTAGCAGAAGAACGCCACAATTTCATACTCGAGCATCTGAAAAACACCGGCAAAGTGATAGTTAAAGAAGTCGCCTTCAAATTCGGCGTTAACGAGATCACCATCCGCCGCGACTTAGAGAATATGGAAAAAAAAGGTCTCGTCAAAAAAACCTATGGCGGGGCGGTCCTCGCCGGTTCCGACTTCAATCCTTCAGTAAAATTTCGGCACACCAAAAATTTATCAGCCAAAAAAATTATTGGCAAACTCGCCGCCGAAATAATTAACGATGGCGACAACATCTACCTCGAAGCCGGCTCGACATGTTACGAAATAATTCCGTACCTTGCAGACAAAAAGAATCTTACCGTAATCACTAATTCGCTGATGCTGTTAAGCAGACTCCACGAACAGCCCCAGCACAGATTAATAGTTACTGGCGGCCAGTACCGCGTCGAGAGTATGGACATGATTGGCCCCGCCGCCGAAAACACAATTGCCCAGCTCGGCGGCTTCACTGCTTTCACCAGCGGCGATGATATAAGCATTGGTTATGGAATTAGCGGCGCAGACGTCGCGGCAGTTAGCTTCGCAAAGCACATTTTAAGAAGGGCGGCAAAATCCGTTTTCGTTGGCACACGCAACAAGTTCGACAGGGGCGCATTATATAAGATAGCCGATTTGGACGATTTGGATTATATTATAACCAATGCCTACCCCGGCGACGACTGGTCAACCTTCGCCCGCGAACACAATATCACTCTCCTATTCCCCGAATTATAGTCGCGCATAATGTCATCTCTGAAAGCGTGTTGTCTGTCAATTTAATATTTTATTTTTTAATCACTTTTTTAAATTCTTATTTTTTCAATATTTA
>MHXZ01000093.1 GCA_001825665.1 Planctomycetes bacterium GWF2_41_51
TCATCGGGATGCAATAAATTCAGAAAAAATTCATGAGTTATTTTCGCATCCTTCTCAATGCCGAACATTGTTTTTGTTCTGGGGCCCCAAACCAGTGAATTATTCTTTATATCCCATTCCCAGATTCCAATTCCGCCGGCCTGAGCCGATAATTCAAGACGTGCCTGACTTTCCCGAAGTTGATTCTGCTGTTCGTTAATCTGGCGGATTGTTTCTTCGGTAGCCTCCAGCTCCGTCATATCCATCGCGACCATACATATACTTGCAGAATCGCCCTGCTGCATCAGATTTGCCGAGACTCGCGATGGAACAAGTGTTCCGTCTAACGCCTTAAACACGAGCCTTGCCCTCGCAGGTTTAACCGCCGCTCGGGAAAGCAGCGAGGCCACCTTCCTTTGTTCTGATGGCAGAACGAAATCTTCGAGAGACCTGCCTATAATCTCTTCCATAGGCCTTTGCAGCTTTATACTAAACCGTTCATTGCAGAATAAAATTTGCCCCTCAGGAGTAGTTGTCAGTCCGCCTTCGCTCATCGTTTCGACAAGACGCCTGTAAATCAGCTCCTCGCCGCTGAGCGTAAATATCTGCTCTCCTGCTGTGCCCTGCACAATAAGCGCATCGACTGCGCCTTCGCGTATCGCCTGGAGCGTATCTTCCGCTTCCTGTAAACGAATCCGCAATTCCTGATTTTCTTTCAACAGTTGTTCTTTAGTCTTTGTTTCCATTTTCTTCTTTTGGCTGAAGGTCAAGTCCGACAAGAATTTTTTCTTTGTTAGCCATATTGCCGATGAATTTTCGCAGCGGCAAAGGCAATTTTTTAATAAGCGTAGGCGCCACGATAATCTGCTCACCTTTGGCAAGCGCCGGCTGCTGGTAAATATCGATTATCTGAAGGTCATAACGGTCTTTGAGATTTTCCTCACAGATTTGCGTGATATTTTTAATCGCCCGCGATGATTGAACCGTAATGCCTGCCACATACAGTTTCAGTACATATTTTCTGCTTTTGTCAGCTTCTTTGGCTTTTTTTATCAAATCTTTTTCAAGACTTGACATTCTGTGAGTTTCGTCCTTTTTTTTTGGCATCTTTTTAACTCCTTTCGCGCAAATCAAGTCCGATGAGAACCCGCTCCGTATCCGAAAGGTCGCCGATTATCTTTCGAATAGGCTCGGGCAGTTTCCGCACCAATGTCGGCACGGCTACTATCTGATCGCCTCTTGCCAATTGAGGCTGTTTCATCAGGTCTATAACTTCTATATGATATTGTCCGGGCATGTGTTCTTCGCATATCTTTTTTAAGTTCAGAAAAGCCTTAACAGAACGTTCCGTTTGCCCCGCCACGTACAAACGCAATTCCCATTCCTTCTTTAATCCCTTTGTTTGCTTACGCGTCTTTTTATCATTTACTGCTGTCTGCATCTTAATTTTCCTTACATTTTTGTAACATTTCTTATTTTGCTTCTTCGAGAAGTTTTATACCCTCGTTAGTAATCATAAACTGCTGCACCTTGCTCGAATGAGCCATTCCTCTGGATTTCAAAATGTATAGCATCCGTTTGCGGTCGCCTTCTATTTCCGTGTTCCGCAGCAGAAGCCAGGTATCCATAAGCGATGATATGCCGACTTCACTCTGCTCCATTGCATTGCCTGCCGCCGTTAAGCTCGTAAATATACCTGTAACTTTCTCATTTTTAAGAAAATCAATAACCCGTGTCAGCATCGATTTAATCTCTACTGTTTCGCCAATGCTTGTCAGGCTCGTAATAGGGTCAACAATAACTGCGTGAGGTTTGAATTCTTCCGCAAGCTTATGAATAGTAACAAGATGTGCTTCGAGACCGAACAACGTCGGACGGCTCGAATGAAATTTCAATAATCCTTTTTTCTCCCATTTTTCGAGGTCAATTCCTATCGAACGCATATTTCGAATAATTTGCGGGGGCGATTCCTCAAATGAAAAATACAGGCATTTTTCTCCTTTTTCGCAGACACTATTTGCAAAAGACGCCGCAATACTGCTCTTGCCTGTACCTGCCGTTCCGCTAAGAAGAATACTGCTGCCCCGGTAAAAGCCTTTGCCCGCAAACATTGTATCGAGTTTCGGAATACCTGTCGAAACCCTTGATGTTGTAACCGGATATGTCAGCCCCAGCGAACTGATTGGCAGTACCGACAAACCTGTTTCATCAATCATAGTCGGATATTCATTCGTGCCGTGCTGCGACCCTCTATACTTAACTATACGTAATCGTCTTGTCGCCACTTGATTAATAATTCTATGGTCGAGAAATATTACACAATCGCTCACATATTCTTCAAGGCCGTGACGGGTAAGGGTACTTTCCCCTTTTTCGCCGGTGATTATTGCGGTAACTTTTTTCGATTTGAGCCATCGGAACAAACGCCTCAATTCCGCTCTCAATATCGCCTCATTCGGCAATCCCGCGAAAAGCGCCTCAACGGTATCCAGTACCACCCGTTTTGCCCCGATTTGGTCAATCATGCTTCCGAGCCGGACAAAAAGTCCTTCAAGGTCATATTCTCCTGTTTCTTCTATTTCGCTTTTTTCGATATGCACATAATCGACCGCCATTTTATTTTTCTTAACAAGGTCGTTTACATCCATTCCGAGCGATTCGACATTTTTAGCCAATTCCTGAGCATTTTCCTCGAAAGCCATAAAAACGCCCGGCTCATTGTACTCCGTTATTCCGCGTACAACAAACTCCATCGCCAGCAGTGTCTTTCCGCACCCTGCCGAACCGCAAACAAGCGTAGGCCGTCCTCTCGGCAGGCCCCCCTGTGTAATTTCATCTAATCCCCTTATACCTGTGGGACATTTCTCGATTCCCTTTAATTTGCTTTTTCGCCTCGCCATTTTTAAAGCTCCTTAACAATTATATACGTTTTACTAATCATAATAATTACAGGTTTTTAAAAAGCCTTCAGAGAATTATTGATTTCATCTAAAGCATTTAAAGTAAAATAAAAAGTAGTGCCTTTTCCGTTTTCCGATTCTACCCAGATTTGTCCGCCATGCCGCTCGACAATTTTCCTGCATATCGATAATCCTATGCCGTGACCTGGGTATTGCTTATCTGTATGAATCCGCTGAAAAATTTTAAAAATGCGGTCATAATCCTTCTGCTCGATTCCGATTCCGTTATCTTTAACCGAAAACAGCCAGCTATCTTCCTGCTTTTTGCAGCCGATGTGTACTTTCGGTTTTTTGCTGTTTCTGAATTTTACGGCATTATGAATAAGGTTTTGGAACAATTGCGAAAGCTGCCTGCTGTCGGCTCGCACTATCGGCAGTTCATCGCAGGTAATTACTGCTTTTGCCTCTTTAATGCTTGCGTTTAGATTTGCAATTGCCGCATCGAATGCCGTTTTTACCTCTGTCGGCTCCTGTACACCGCCGCGGGTATGAATGCGCGAATATTCGAGCAGACACGAAAGAAGACCGTCCATTCTCATCACACCTTCGCTGGCGAAGTTTATGTACCCCTTCCCTTTTTCATCGAGTTTGTCGCCGTACTTCATTCCCAGCAGCCCGATAAATCCGCTTATTGCGCGAAGCGGTTCGCGCAAATCGTGACTTGCGACATAAGCAAATGCTTCAAGGTCTTTATTAGACCGTTTAAGCTCTTCTGTAGTCTGCTTTAACTCTTCTTCTCTTTTCCTGCGTTCTGTGATGTCGATAAAAACTGCTACCGCTCCTGTTGTATTCCCTTTCAAGTCAAGGACTGGCCTTATATTGCCCAAAAGCGTACGGACATCGCCGGTATCGAACATAAAGTCCAATGTATAATCTCTAAGTTCCATGCCTGTTCGCGCAACTTTTTGAATCGGCATATCATCCGGCTTAAGTTCTCTGCCATCTTTAAAAAGGCGATAATGCGCCAATTTTTCAGTTGCCTCAGTTAAACTTTTAGAAAGATTCTCCGGCTCCGGAACTCGGGAAAATTCGTATGCTGTCCTGTTTCCAACTATGACATTGCAGTCCTTATCAAGCGCAGTCCATATCATTGCAGGGGCAGCATCAAGTGTCGCCTGCAACTGTGCCGCCTGGTTGTTGGCAAGATTCTCGCTTTCCAGTAAAGCAGCTTCTGCTTTTTTGAGTTCAGTTATATCATTGCCAATAGATAATATCTCTATAACATTGCGGTCATTGTCGTACTTAACTTTGTTAGTCCACGAAACCCAGACAAGTTTTCCGTTTTTTCGCATATTTTGGTGGACATTCGTTTTATATTTTTCAGGCTGGGACAAAATTGCATGCGCCATGGCGGCAAGGTCATTGTCCGCCTCATCCTTTACTGGTATTGTTGTACCTATTACATTTCTGCCAATCAATTCCTCCCAGGTATAACCAAAAAATTTCAGTCCGAATTCATTCATAAATGTTATATTAAGATTTTTATCGGCTTTCATTATTATGCTGTTGGAAGTTTCTATAAGCTCCCTATATTTCTCCTCAGCCTGCTTGCGCTCGGTGATATCGAAGTTCACTCCCATAAAGCGTGCTGTGTGGTCTTTATCGGAAAAAAATTGTCCCTTTCCGGCAAGCCACCGAACTTCACCATCGCCGCGGATAATCCGAAACTCCGTATCGAAATTCCCGGTTCTAACAGCCTCCTGCCATTGTGCCTGCAAAGTTTTTAGGTCTTCGGGATGAACAAATTTAAAGAAGGATTCAGGATTGCTCGGAATCGCGTCGGGCCTGATTCCCAATAATTCGTACTCAGTATCATTCCATCGCGTTCTACCGGTTGCGAGGTCAACTTCGAATGTTCCCATGGCGCTTGCCTTAAGCACAAGGCGCAGCCTCTGCGCACTCTCACGAAGCGCTTCCTGCAATGATATGCTGCCGCCTGATTCACGTAATGAAGCAATAACCGCGATAAGCATATACACACCGCTGAGCATCTGTGCAAAGCGGCCTGTCCACCCCAACAAACTGCTGTGAATCGTTTGTATCATAATCCCGAACAAGCCGACTGCGATAAGCCAAAGAGCAAGGGAGTACCATTTTGAAAATGGGCTTAAAGGTCTGTCGTTTGTTTCTCTTAATAGAACAGCCGTTAGGGCAAACATCGCGACAGCCGAGCCTAATACGATTTGCCGAATTATTGTTCCGCCCTGTCCCTGTATAAAAAAGACAGGGGTTTTTCCTGTTAGCGTCAAAAATACAGTAAACCCGGTGATACATAGCGAAAATGTATAAGCTGCTGCAAGCACAAAAACAGGCTTATGCACCGTACGCCGCCGCATAGACAAAATCACACCCGTAAGATGGCAAAACCCGGATAACCAAACACAGGAATTATGAATTGTAATTGATGAATTGACATCGAACTGATGATTGGCACTTTTTATCAAAGCTGCGCCTACCCCAACCAGGGCAGACAACCCCCAGATTAGCACGCCGCAGCCAACCATCAGCATTCCTAAATTGCGCCTCTCAAGAAAACTTCGTGCAATCAGATATGTAATAAAAAAAGAGATTAATGTTGAAAAAACAATATTAAGCAGCAAAAGTAATTTGGGATAATTATATGCAATGTGCAAATGTTCGGCACGAAGAACCAGTATAGCAATAAGCAGCAGAGGAATGGGAATCCACGCGAAACGGCTGAAATATGAACCCAAGGTTTGCTCCTGCACACCTTGCAGATTCATCCCTGCATCTGTGTTAGTCCTTTTTCCCAACTTTGGCCCCGCTTAAAATCGAGAATTTTAGCTAATTTATTCTATATCCTTTTTATTCAGAAAACAATATACGATTTTTACTTTTTTTGCATTAGGGGAAAACCTCTATTTTCCTTTTACGAACCTCATTTTAAGCAAAATACTTAGGGGTAAATGAGGGTTTTCCCTATATGACCGCAATTTATATCCCTGTAAGCTGATTATTGCCCGCTTTTAATCGGCTGCAAAGAATGAAAAAACAACTTAAATGCTTATTCGTATAAGGGTTGTCTCGATTTTTTTTGCAGCGATTTTTAAGAAAGATAATTTATGGATAAATATGTTTGCATTCACGGCCATTTCTATCAGCCGCCGAGGGAGAATCCCTGGCTTGAGGATGTTGAGCTTCAGGATTCCGCCTATCCTTATCACGACTGGAACGCGAAAATCACCGAAGAATCGTACCGCACCAACGCCGCATCGAGGATTTTAAGTTCTGAACGCAAAATTATCAATATCGTCAGCAACTATTCGAATATGAGTTTCGATTTCGGCCCGACTCTGATGATTTGGCTCCAAAGACACGCGCCCGATGTTTACGAAAGCATCATCGAGGCAGACAAACAGAGCCGGAAAAATTTTTCAGGCCACGGTTCGGCTATCGCTCAGGCTTACAATCATATCATTATGCCTCTTGCCAACAGGCGAGATAAAGTTACACAGGTTATTTGGGGGCTTACGGATTTCGAGCAGCGCTTCGGCAGAAAATCGGAAGGTATGTGGCTGCCCGAAACTGCCGTTGACCTTGAGACGCTCGATATACTTGCCGAAAACGATATCAGGTACACGATTCTTTCGCCTAATCAGGTCAAACGTGTTCGAAAAATCAGCGACCATAATTGGCAAAATGTAAATCGTGACAACATTGATACTTCCCGCCCATATCTTTGCAAACTTCCGTCCGGCCGAACAATCACTTTATTTTTCTACCACGGCGCAACCGCCGGAGATGTCGCAAACGGAAGTATTTTGAGAAGTGGCGAACTCTTTGCCGGAAAATTGCTGTGGCTTCTCGAAGATAACGGCGAACGCGCAAGACTTGCCCACATCGCCACCGATGGCGAAACTTTCGGCCATCATCACCGTTACACGGATATGGCGCTTGCCTACTGCACGCATTACATTCAGTCAAACAATCTCGCGAAATTCACAAATTATGGCGAGTACCTTGAAAAATTCCCGCCCACCTATGAAGCTGAAATTTTCGAGAACAGCTCGTGGAGCTGCATCCACGGAATCGAACGCTGGCGAAGAAACTGCGGCTGTCATTTGGGCAGATACCCTTCAGGAAAGCAGCAATGGCGTCAGCCTCTGCGAGAAGCGATGGACTGGCTCCGCGACAATATTGCCGATTCATATCAAAGCCAGATGTCTAATTTCACTCCCGACCCGTGGCAGGCAAGAAACGATTATATTAAAGTCATAAATGACAGGTCTGCCGCTAATGTCGATGAATTTTTAAAACAGGTTACAGGCAGAGAACCTGCAAACGAAGAAAAAATCAAAATGCTCAAATTGCTCGAACAGCAGCGAAACGCAATGCTGATGTTCACAAGCTGCGGCTGGTTCTTTGACGACATCGCAGGCATCGAAACGCTGCAAATTCTCGAATACGCCGCAAGAGCGATTCAGCTCGATAAGGAAATCAGCGGCAGAGATTTGGAGCCGCAATTCGAAAACATCCTTCAAAACGCGCAGGGAAATCTCAGGGAATATGATAACGGCAAAAAAGTTTACGAATCGCTCGTGAAAAGCTCGTCTATCGACTTGAACAGGGTAGGTGCGCATCTGGCCGCAAGTTTAATTTTCGAAGAGTTCGATGAGAAAAAGGAAATTTACTGCTATTCCGCGAAAGTCGAATCCTATGAACGCATCGAAGCGGGCATTCAGGTATTGGCCGTCGGCCGGGCATCGATTCAATCGAATATCGTACTCGAAAAACATTGCGTTGATTTTGCCGTTTTGCATTTCGGCGACCATAACCTGATTTGCTCCGTAAACGCCCGCTGCGAAGATAAAGAATTTGACAAAATGAAGGAGGGTTTAAAAACGGCCTTTTCCAAAGGCGATACCACCGAGGTTATGCGAATTATGAGCATATTCTTCCAGGGCCATAATTATTCGCTTTGGCATCTTTTCAGAGACCAGCAAAGACGCGTACTCAATCAGCTTCTCTCCTCAACGTGGAACGAAATCGAAGCAACTTTCAGACACATCTACGAACACAATTTTACGATTATGCAGATTATGCGCGGAATACACATGCCCCTGCCCAGCGCTCTTTGCGCACCGGCGGAGTTTGTCATCAACAAAGACCTGTGCAATGAAATTCGTTATCAGGAAATCGACCTGCCGCAGCTGCGGAAACTTGCCGACCAGGTTACAAAATTATCTTTGCGTATAGATACTTCAACGCTCGGATATGAAACAAGTCACAAAATTAATTACCTTATGGGCAAACTCGAAAATTCTCCTGATGATATAAAGCTCATAGATAAAATTTCTAATGTGCTCGGCATCCTGCTCGAAATTGTGCCGGAATTGAATTTGCAGACCGCGCAGAATATTCTTTTTGTGATTATAAAAAACAAATTTCCTGAAATGAATATCAAAGCGAAATCTGGCGACGAAAAAGCTAAAATCTGGTGCGAGCATTTCCAGACTCTCGCCAATTACCTCGGCGTAAAAGTCGATTAAGCAGAATACTCAATTAAATCGGCGGTTTACCTTATTGATTCATTGCTGCATTTGCATAAAATCTGCACTCAATGGTTACGAAAATTGGAATAATCGGCTTCGGCGCATTCGGTCAGTTTCTCTATCAATGTTTCAAACCCATGCCCGATGTCAAAGTCGTCGCAGTCGCCGATAGCAAAAGAGCACGCGACCCCGGCCACACAAAATTTTACGTCTCATGGAAAAATCTCATAACAGATAATGAAATTGATATCGTCTGGATTGCCACCGTCCCCGATGTCCACGCTGAAATCGCCTGTGACTCCATGCAGGCCGGCCGCGATGTCATTATCGAAAAACCTATCGCCATAACCCTAAAAGACGCACGCCAAATCCTGAAAATCCGCGACCGAACCGCAAGACTTGCAACAGTAAATTATATGATGCGTTTCAATCCTCTCTGCAAATTGCTTGCCGACTTTACAAGAGAAAACGTCTTCGGTCAACTCCGCCGAGTCAACATCGAAAATTACGCCCAAGACGAAACCCTCCCCGCCAAACACTGGTTCTGGAAAAAAGAACTCAGCGGCGGAATCCTCATCGAACACGCCGTTCATTTCATCGACCTTGTAAATTATTTTTCCGGCCAGGATTTTCGAACCGTAACAGGCCTAAGCCATAACCGCAACCCCGGCCAGGAAGACCAGGTACTCGCGTCCGTGCTATACGAAAAAGGCCTTATCGCTTCGCACTATCATTCATTTTCTCGCCCCGGCTTTTTCGAACGCACCTCAATACGCCTGAATTACGATCTCGCTGAATTCGATATCGAAGGCTGGCTTCCGCTCGAAGGAAATTTCCGTGCGCTCGTCAACAAAGATTCTTACGCCGCGATAAATTTACTGCCCGGCGTAGAAATAAAAAACGAAACAAAAATATCAAACCTGATTCGCTACACAAACCATCCTCTCCGCAGCGGCGGAATAAAATACGATGTAACAAAAATGGTTGAAGGCACTTTCAAAATTCATCAGGGCAAGCAGCAGGTTTACGCCGATTGCGTCCGCAGCCTCTTAAGCGACGTTATAGCTCATCGTCAAAATTCATCCCACAAACTCCGCGTTTCGCTCGAAGATGGAATTTCAAGCCTTAAAATCGCCTGTATGGCCGTTAATCACGCCGCATAATGCAGCGTACCCAAATAATGTTTCCTCAGTTTTTTCGCCATCAATTTCGAGTTGCCGACATATTTATCAAGCTCATCCCAAAATCGTTTGCTGTGATTTTTAATCCTCGTATGCACCAATTCGTGAAGCAAAATATATTCCTGCAATTCCATCGGCAGCCGAACAAGATTTATATTCAGATTAATATTATTCTTTCCGCTGCAGCTCCCCCACCGCGTTTTCTGATTCCTGATAAAAACTTTGTTATAAGCAAAATTATATTTATCCGCCAGCACTTTCAATTGAGTACAAAGATATGCTTTCGCCTGCTGCTTATCAATCTTCGGCAGTTCCGCTCGCTGCGGCGTCCGTTTTTCAATCTCTTTTATTTTAACAATCGCCTTTCGCACCCATTCGATATTCGATTCAAGAAATTCCTGTGCTTTTTTCTGTGAAACCCTCGCAGGATACGTCACCCTTATAGGCTTAAAAGGCTTTATCGAAATCGTCAGCCGTCTCGCTTTCGCGGACTTAACAAACATTACAGACAAATCCAACCCTGATGCGTTAAATTTTATATTTTCCATAATTTTATATTACCGCTTTTCGACATTAAATATAAGCAAAAAATTTCTTTAAGCGTTTTACATATCAAAATAAAGCCTATCCCCTATTTTCCATAACACATCTGATGAATAGAATGAATAAATTCTTATTCAGGATTCCTAAAATGAAATGGCCGACTCCAATCAATTTAAGACAGTTCGTCGATAGCAATATATATCCGAGCATTTCACTTTATATGCCCACCCACATTCACGGTGAGCAGGTGCGCCAGGATCCCATCCGTTTTAAAAATATGATTACCGAAACACGAGAAATATTAAAACAGAAATATCCGGAGGAAAAAGCGGAAGAATTTTTGACCCCTGCTTATGACTTGCTCAAAAACAGTATTTTCTGGCAGCACCAAAGCAATGGACTCGCGATGTTCATAACGCCGGAACTTTCGCAGTATCTCCATCTCTCTGTCAAACCGCAGGTATCCGTTTATGTCGGCAACTTTCTAAATATACTTCCTCTTGTCCCATCGTTTATAGATGAAGGCACTTTTTATCTGCTGGTACTCAGTCAGCATCGCGTCCAGCTTTTCGAAGCCGCTCATTACACCAAAACTGAAATCGAACTTCCCGGAATTTTCAAAACTATCGAAGAGATGCTCCGTTTCGACATCGCCGAAGATAATGTTATGGCACGCGCTATGCCTCCCGGAAGCATAAGCGGAAAAGGCGCTATGTACTACGGCTCAGCCGACCTGAAACTCGGTAAAAGAAATACGGAAAGATTCGTACAAACCGTCGCCGCCGCTGTTGACAAAAAACTTTTCAACAATAACGCCCCGCTCATTATCGCCGCCGTCGAATATATCGAAGCGATGTTCCGGATGCATTGTTCGTATCCGCATCTCGTAAGCAAAGGCATCCACGGCAATCCCGACCAGATAAATGTCGATTCGCTTCACAATCAGGCGTGGGATATAATTTCTGACTACCTAAAAAAAGATGAAGAAAAATATACCGCCCTGTACAATGATTTTTCCAACACCGACAAAACTTCAACAGATATAAACGCTATTCTCCCGTCCGCGTATATGGGGCGTGCCGATACATTGTTTGTAGATGCAAATAAACATTTGTACGGCAAATTTGATCCGCAATCGCTCAAAGTCGAAATTCACGAACGGTGTAAGGAAGGAGATGAAGATTTATTAAACCTCGCCGCAATATATGCCCTGAAAACTGATGGCAGAATTTTCCCGGCCAATAAAAAATTAATGAAGACAAACGAGCCAATGGTCGCAATTTTCCGTTATTAACGGATGCTCCAGCCCGCTGAGGTTTCATTGTTGTTTCTGCCAGGGCTCTGATTCTGAAACCCGTTTTAATTTGTGCTGCAATTCAAGCATCGGTTTTTGGCTCACCTGGAGACTGCCGGATGCCGCTCTGTCAAGATCGACGATAAGCATAATTACTATCGTAAATATAAGCGCCAGCACGATCCCGACTTTCAGGCTGGATTTGCCCGATATGCCCGCCTGATACCCCACCGTCAGCATCGAAACTATCGTGGTAAAATACAGAACAGCCCAGATAGTCGTCGGTATACGATAGTGAAAAACTGTTATACGAACCGTATGCAGGTCGATCATTTTATTCAGTGATTCGATGAATAACGCATCCATTTCAGAATCGCGAGCCGCTTTAGCAAACGCCTCCACATGATCCCATATCTCTTCCTGCAATTCCTCTGAACGGTTTCGTGCATCTTCTAATTTTTCAGACTGCATTATAATATTTGGTAAATTTGCGCGTATATCCACGTACTGCTTAAGTAAATCGCGAATCTCGTTTTTGTGCGGCTCTGCCAACAGACCGGCCCGAAGATGAGTTGTTCCGATTGCGTTAATTTCATCGAGCAGAATCTGTTTCCGCTGTTGGAATCTTTCCGCTGCTAATCCAAACGAAAATACTATCAGAAATCCCAGCAGCCCCAAAGTCGAGCCGATAATAGTACCAAGTGACGCTTCGCTTTCATGGTCTGGTTTGCGTCTTCTGCGATTGCCGAGATATCTGCCTATCCGCATCGAGACCATTACTACCGCTATTGTGAGAACAAATATCCCCCACATCGGAAAATAATCAAGCCATATTTCCTTTTCCATAAACTTAAATCTACCTCATTATATCGTTTTAAACAATTAAGGAAAAAACTTAATTTTTATTTTATGTTTTATTTTTTATGTTGTTTATTTTATATTGTTTATATGAAGTTACCCGCTCATAAAACTAAAATCGTATGCACTATAGGCCCTGCCTCGAGAATACCGGCAGTCTTAAAAGATTTAATCCAAAGCGGTATGAATGTCGCGAGATTAAATTTCTCTCACGCCAACCTCGCTGAACACACAGAAAATATCAATCGAATACGTTCCGCGGCAAAGTCCCTCAAACAGCCCGTTGCGATTATGATTGATTTGCCCGGCCCGAAAATCAGAATCGGAAAAATTCAAAACCAGCCGCTCACTTTAAAAAAAGGCGACTTCGTTACGCTGACAACAAGGAACGTCCCAAGTTCGCAAACACTCATCCCAGTAAATTACAAACGACTGCCCGAAAGCGTCTCCACCGGAGGCAGCATATATCTCAACGATGGCTTCATACAATTAAAAGTCAGGAAGATACTGAAGGAAGATGTTTATTGTGAAGTTATCATCGGCGGCCAGTTACTATCTAATAAAGGCTTAAATCTTCCCGATGCCAATCTTTCAATCGATGCTGTAACAAAAAAAGATTTAGGGTTCATCGAATTCGGCTTGAAAAACGGAATCAATATTTTTGCTTCATCCTTCGTAAGTTCCGCAAAAGATATTATGCGAATAAAGGATTTCGCGAAGAAGAAAGGCAAAAAAGTTTACGTCGTCGCGAAAATCGAAAGAACCGAAGCAGTCAGGAACATCGATGGAATTATGAAAGCCGCTGATGCGATTATGATTGCCCGCGGAGACCTCGGCGTCCAGGTTCCAATCGAGCAGGTTCCAATGATTCAGAAAAATCTGATTCGCAAAGCAAACATCAACGGCCTGCCTGTTATCACCGCCACTCAGATGCTCGAATCAATGACACAAAACCTCCGCCCCACCCGCGCCGAAGTTACAGATGTCTCCAACGCTATAATCGACGGCTCTGATGCAGTTATGCTCTCTGAAGAAACCGCAATTGGCAAATACCCGGCCCAGACCGTCCGTATGATGGCCGCGATAGCCGCGAACACCGAAAGCAGATTTTCAGAAGTTTTAAAATTCGATATGGAGCACCATTTCGAAAACTGCCCGGAATTCAAAAATGCGCCGATTGAGGATATCATTTCAATGAGCGTTTTCGAGGCAACTCAGGTCGCTGATATAAGATTTATCGTTACAGCAATGACTGAAGATATGCCCCGCAAAATTTCCCGTTTCAAGCCGCATTGCTGGATACTTGCGTTTCATCCCGACGAAAAAATTCGCGAGTTTTTCAACTTCTCCGCCGGCGTGTATCCATATCCCCGGGAAAAAATTGTCAAAACCCTGAAAAAATCCGGCCTGATTAAAAAGAATGATAAATTGGTTTTAACCTCCTCCGACTCTCTGCAAATTCTTTAAAATAATTTTCTAATCTGCTTTTTAAATATCTTTTGCCCCAGGTTGTTTTTAGTTTCTTTTCTCTCTTTATGGCATCTGTTTGATTAAGACATGATTCATAATAAATGAGTGTTAAAGGTGTCCTGTGCTTGGTTGATTGAACATCTCCATTATTATGTTTATTGACACGGTCTTTCAAATCATTGGTATAACCTGTATATAGGTCACCATCTTTTTCCGAAAGTAAAACATATACGTAATAAATTTCATTCATAAAAATGTCTTTCCGTCTCGTATCGAATTTTTTTCAAGTTAGATCCGCCCCGCCTGCCCTGTAGGATTGCATTTCGCAATCCCTATCAGGGTGAGGTTTCTGTTAGCTGCTTTTTTATAATATGAATATCAAAAGCCACTCTCAAATATAATTTCGAAATATTCTTTCAGGAAACCTCACGGGGTAGCCTTTGAACCTCTTCTTGAGCTGCTTCAATGGCTATCTAACTCTTTTGCTTTACTTCTCCATCTTTTCGATATCCAACTTTTATTTCTGTTTAGTTAAGTTCTCTTGTGATCTATCGTAAAGTCTTACCCAATCCATGTAGGAACTGTAACCATTGCATCTAGCGCAAAATCTTAGAGTTACGTCTTCAATCCTTATTTCATATTGTTCTTCTTGATCTCGTATTTTCCGAGTGGCCCATTTTAAAAGACCAAGCGAGCCAAGATGACTTAACTCTCGTACAAGTATTGCGGGGTCTGACAAACCACTAATTTCGCGTAATTCTGAAGCTTTTAAAATAATAGGGTTGCAATTTGGAAGATTTGCACAAAAACGTCTCATGCTTTCCGGTGTCCAATAGTTGATCATACGTGCCTGAGCACTTGAAAGCTGACTCAAAATATTAACAAAAATCAGATTAGTTTCATCAGAACCATCTTCTGTGCAAGAAGAGGCTAAAAGCCCTCCCCACATATGTTGAAGATTCAAATCCTCAACACATGACCCTTCTTGAATTACTTTGATCGCAATACGTGGATGAGCATATAATGATTTACAATTATTTCTTTTAGTCAATATCTTCTCTGCTTCCTTGATTATTGGAATTGTATTTTGGAGTCGCCAGATGTACACTTTATCTCGAAAAAGTAAACCAAATTCTTGAGCTAACGGCAAACATATTGCTTCAAGAAATTTTGTTGCAGATTCTACTGCACATTTCATAGCTTCCCCATAAGAACCGATACCAAATATATCTCCGTTTTTTTTCTGACATATTCATTTCTCAGAAATTACCTAAATACTAAATCTCTAACAACCAAACATCTTTTGGGTCTTTTCTGGCTAAAAAATTATATCCTGATTTTCCTTCAATCTCAACCGATAAAAAAAATCTTCTTTCACATACCTTCAAAAAGTTCGTATTTTAAACCCCTTGCGCCATCAGTAAGGAAGATATCCAAATTGCGTCAAAAGCAACCTATTAAAGACCCTGAACCTCTACAGAAAACGCTTCATTTTGACATACTTTTCACACCATTTTTTTTTATTTTCCCTCAAAATCGTATCAAATTTTCAATTCTGTTCGGCACTATTTTTGCTTAAAAAAAATCTGAAAAAAACATTTTGTACTTGCGCCATCGAGATTTATTGTTTTAA
>MHXZ01000094.1 GCA_001825665.1 Planctomycetes bacterium GWF2_41_51
ATACTATTCCATCGACCAGATGAAGGGCTTTTTCTTTAGTTTTAACAGGCTTCTCACAACGCCCGATAAGTAATGTGCGAAAAATATTATACGTTATCTATGCTATGGTGGGGGGATCACCTTTTTTATGACGCATTTACAGACACACTTGTTTTCCCTCTTAAGGACGAACACCAGATTAATATGTCATACATTGATCCAATGACCTTGTGGGATCAGATGTGGCGATTACGGCAGATGACTACGGCCAGAGAAATTAATGAAATCTGGCGGATGCATATATTTGATGATGTAACTGGTAAGTGGGATAGGCATGCACGCGATGAGGAACACTGGGCAGTAGGTTTTACCCTAAGCGGCGCTTCGTTCATTAGGGCATTTTCGTTTATGCATGATAAAACGGGCGACGCGGTCTGGAAGTCCAGAGCTGAACTATTGCGAGATCATGTGTGGAGCCATCGCAATACGACCACAAATATTATTCCGGACGTTGCTAATACCTGCTATGAACGAGGTGAGGATTACTATTTGCGCCTTTATACCTATTGTTCCACGCCTGGTACATGGGTTCCAATGCTTGTGTATTGCTACAAAACGTTTGACGACACTGAATGGCTTGACCAGGCAGAAGCAATATCGCAAGGTTGGTTAACGTATGCTTATGACCCAGCGGCAGAAGCATTTTACAAATTCATACGAATAGACGGTGTGTATGCACCCGACTACCCTGACGTCGAAAGTGATTATTCATCTTTTTGGCGAGACAAAAGTAATTTTAGAAACAGTTCGAGCATAGGTCTTGGCTTGCTGGATGCATACGAAATTTCAAGAAAAAGCTTTCTGCTGGATGGCGCAAAGTTGATTGGCGATAAACTGCTCACAAGTGAACCTCGCAGCGACAGCAGCAGCGGAGGTTATCACGGCAGCTATGGTGAATATTATGCTGCGGCAATAAATATCATGATGCGGCTCCATCGAATCACAAATGACCAGCGATACTTAGACAGAGCAATTTTTATGGCGAACCATGCGATTGCATGGCTCTGGAACGATACGACAAAAATATTCAGAGGCCATTATTATCACGGATACGAGATAGGCGATGGAACAGATAAACTATGTGAGGTGCTTGTTGATCTGGATAGTTATATCGAGAGGAATCTTATAATTGAGTGCAATGATGATTTCAGGGAAGACAGCCTCCTAATCGGCAAATGGAAAGAACAGTACGATGAGCGTACAAGC
Source organism: Planctomycetes bacterium GWF2_41_51 (assembly GCA_001825665.1). Taxonomy (GTDB): domain Bacteria; phylum Planctomycetota; class Phycisphaerae; order Sedimentisphaerales; family UBA12454; genus UBA12454. The sequence continues at coordinate 1,246 of MHXZ01000094.1, forward strand.
TGCTGGATAGATACCTTAAGCAGCGGCAAACTAGTTATCAGAGATGAGAATGCCGGTGGAAAAATGTCAATAAGACGTTCGTTTCCAAAAGCAGCAAGCGATCAATATCTTAGAATACAATTTTCATTAAATGCAACAAGAATGAGCGATGAGCCAATAGTTATAGAAATCAATGACGATAGCGGCATCAATGCTCTGAAAATCAGTGCCGGCCTAGTGGATGGAAATTATCAATGGATAATGAATAACGGCCAAATAAATCCCACTGGTCAACAGTGCGTTACGGGGCAGGCATATACGTTTGAGCTGGCTATAAGGGGGCAAAAAGCGAATATTGAAATTAATGGACAGTCTGTATTGGACCAGCTATCTATCAACAATAACTTGCTTTCGCACAATCTTTCAGAAATCAAATTACAGACTGGTATTACAAGCACAGCTAACATTGAATTTGACTGGATTAAAGTGGATTACTCAGCGGAAGCACCAAATGCAGATGCTAAAATGCTTTGGAAACTGGCCAAAGACTGGCTTGTGAAATGTGGTAACGTCAATCCGCAAATGCCGCAGTTGTCTCCGCAAATTTGGTACAAGTTTGATGAGACTTCAGGGCTTACGGCAGTAGACACTCAAGAATTTGCCAATGGAACGCTTTATAATTTTCCATTGGACAACATTCAATGGATTGATGGTCAATATGCAGGCGCTCTCAGTTTTGACGGGATAAATGATTGGGTAGATATTGCGGATATAGCAATGAGCGATTTTCATAATAAGACAATATGTATGTGGATAAAAGCAGATTCAGTTCCGACCACAGGTTTTATATTGGGGACAAGAACAAATTACAGAATTTATATTCATATTAATCCAAATATGACATTAGATGCTCAGTTAACAAATATGCCAATTTTTGGAACTGCGGGGATTACGGCCGGAGAGTGGACTCATATTGCTCTAGTACTTAAAGATACAGTCGATGGATTTGAGGCTGCAGAATTTTATGTTAATGGGGAATTAAAAGGGAGTGCATCCGGATTTGCAAGACATTCCGGCTCATTGATTGGAGCTAATTTGGGAAGCTACGGAGGGGGCTTAAATAGTTTTGCGCAAGTAGTAATAGATGATTTCAGGATTTATAATGCGCCTTTGTCGGAAGCTAATATTGTATGGCTTGCGAGTTCACCGGCGGATCTAAACAAAAGTGGAAATGTGAATATGATTGATTTGGCCATCCTTGGCCAAAATTGGGCAGGGGATATATAAGGAGAAAGTTGCGCAAACAGGCGAGCAAAAAACGCTAAGTGGTGTTGTTTAGACATGTTAATGTTTATATAATTGAGTTGCAACATTGATCAGGTGTTTAGAATCCAAGAAATTAGCTGATTGATAAAAGTTCTGTTTATATACCAACACATAAAAACATTACACCTGCAAATTAAGGAGATGAACATGTCTGGAAAAATTGTTTTCGCAATTCTATTTGCAATTTTTATTTCATCCAACTGTGCTGTCGGTGCTACTATAACATGGGATGCTGGGGGAGCAGACCATCTATTTGACACCGCTGCCAACTGGAATCCTAATACTGTTCCGGAAGGCGGCGATTCGGGAGATGACGCTCTCATTCCTGTTACCAGCTATGATCCGTTAGTAGATTCATCGGTCTCTGATATACATTTTCAGAAACTTTGCATAGGGTCAGGAAGTGCACCTGGAACTGCCAGTGTAAATGTGACCGGCGGAAGCCTAAATCCTTGTCGGCTTTATGTGGGCTACAGCGGTGATTGCAGCGGTTTCCTTTATATTACCGGCGGTACAATATCAGTTTCTAAAAATATTGTTGTTGGTGGTAACGGTTATGGAACATTAACTATCAGCGGTGGTACTTTAAAATGGAGAACCGATAATGGTTATCAGCTTTATGTAGGTGATGAAGGAAATGTTAACATTAACGGTGGCATACTGGAAGGCGGAGACCTATTTATGGTAAGCGGCGGCCATCTCAATATTACTTCATCAGGAAAGCTGATATTGTATGGTGATGGCACAACGATAATTCAAAATTATATAGATGCCGGCTACATTACTGCATACGGCGGCGATGGAACGGTAATGTATGACTATCATAATACGAATGCCGGCAAAACTACGGTATGGGCCGCTTCTGGGATGTTAACAAAGGCACACAATCCTTCTCCCATCAATGATAATGGCTGGATGCCAAGAGATGGCTTCAATTTAAGCTGGCGGGCAGGCGGAAACGATGCCGCCTTGCACGATGTGTACTTTGGAACATCATACAGCAGTGTTAATTCGGCTACTACTGCTTCGGCAGAATATAAGGGAAACCAAACAACCGTTACTTATGATCCTGTGTACTTAACCGTTGATACAGATTATTATTGGCGAATTGATGAAAAGGACAATGGCGGTTATACTGTAAAAGGTGATGTTTGGCATTTCAGAACTTATTCGACGGGAATCATTGAAACAACCGACCCATGTTCAAGCAGAACTGTTTGGCAAATTACAGATTCTGATTTAAATAACAATATTCATTCATATTATGACCACAGCCCATGGAATCCTGCTACATACGAAATAATCTACACTTCTACTCGTAATTGGTACGAAGATGGGAATGAACTCATGAGGGCCGAAAATGCATCTGAAATCTGGGTTATGGATCCGGAGAGTTATACTCATCGAAGAATCAAAGAAAATGCACATTTTAATCTTCATGTTGGCGCTTTTCCTATGTGGAGCCCGGATGGTCAAAAGATATTATATGGCGACGTAGATGAAGGAAATATGTTTTATATCTGTGATATGAATTCTATGGATATAACTACGGTTTATGGTATGGCCGGAAGAGAATGGAGTCCAGATGGCAAATATATCAGTGGATATAACCAAGCAGTTAACGAGGTCTTTGTTTATGATGTTGTAAATGATGTAACAACTTCAATCCTAACCTTTGAAGACTTAAAATATGCGAACAGTCAGCTTGCCCCCGCGCTGTACCAGAGTATTCACGGCTTAAGTCATACCAAGTGGAGCCCGGATGGTGCAAGACTTACATTGATATCCCTAATCACTTATGATGGTCAGGAGAGGTACTTTTTGCATACTTTTATGCCCGATGGTTCATTTCCGTTAGATATTTCACCTTCAGTCAACTTTCATCATCACACGTGGACACCGGACAGCCAAAAAATTGTATTTGGTTCAGGAGGCAACGATCCTAGTTGGGCTAAACAATATATTATGGATTCTGACGGCTCAGATGTAACTCTTCTGACTTCTGGGGTAGCAGGACATATATCCTTGAATCCGGATGGTTCGAAAGCAGTCGCAGAAAGAGACTATATTGCTCAATATTTTACGAATATTAGTACTGGAACTAATACAGTTTTTACTACACTAGGTTCGCAGATACTTGGGCTTGTGCAACCGCACCCTCATGGAGTATGGAGTCCTGGCGGCGGCTATGTCATATATAATAATTCAAACCAAAGCGGTACATGGCAAATGTTCGTTGTTCCAATTGATGCTAATTATCCATTTCCAGGTCAGCCGTGGCTGAGATACAATTTTAGCCAGACATCAGGCTCCATAGCAAATGATACGGCAGGTGATGTTAATGGCACGCTTATAAATTTCCCGACAGATAGTTCTCAATGGGTCGGAGGCTCCCTTGTATTTGACGGGAGCAACGATTATGTTGATATTAGCGACAATGCGCTTCCTATTCGAGATTTTCATAATAGAACCATTACATGCCGAGTTAAGCTGAATGCTACTCCGAGTGCTGATACCTTTATATTTGGAACATCATCGACGTACAGATGTTATATTACTGTAAACGCAAGCGGAAATTTACGGGCTACTCTTGCCTCCAGCGGGGGTTTTGGAAGCGCAACTTTAACTGTTGGGACATGGTATAATATTGCCTTGGTTATCCGAGACGTTGCCGGAGGCAATACCAGAGGGGAACTTTATGTTAATGGAATCTTATCAGGTATTTCCACCGTTCAAAACAGACATTCTGGCAACCTTGTAGGCACTAATATTGGCAGTTACAATAATGGCACCAGCGGCTTCGGAAATATTACTCTTGACGATTTTCGTATTTATCCTGAAGCACTACCTGGAGAACGTATCAAATATTTACACAGCGAACCATTGATGAGATACGATTTTAGCGAGTCATCAGGCTCTACAGCAAATGACATTGCTGGTAATGTCAATGGTACGCTTGTAAATTTCCCGACAGATAGTTCTCAATGGGTAGGAGGTACCCTTGTATTTGACGGCATCAATGACTATGTTGACATTAGCGACAGTGCGTTTCCAGTTCGTGATTTTCATAACAGAACTATTACCTTTTGGGTCAAACCGAACGTTACGCCAAGCGCTGCTGCTTTTATATTTGGAACATCATCGGCCTACAAGTGTTATATCACTATTGACTCAAACAGAAAATTGCAGGGCACCCTTGGAAGCGGCGGCCCCTTTGGAAACTCAATTTTGACGGTTGGAAAATGGTATCATGTTGCTTTGGTTGTCAGGGATGTTTCAGGCGGTAAAGCCAGAGGAGAACTTTATGTTAACGGAGTTTTATCAGGCACATCAACCGACCAAAACAGGCATTCAGGCAATCTCGAAAAAGTTAATATTGGCAGTTACAGGGAGGGCACTAGCGGCTGGGCAAATATTGCTCTTGACAATTTCCACATTAACACCGAAGCGTTGTCTCCCGGCCGAATTTTAACTCTCTCCAAGCAGACAAAGTAAAAAGATATATATGATTTTTATAGGCTCATTAATATTATCTTAATGAGCCTTTTGAAATAAATCGCTTTTGGATCAAGATATGTTATGTTTTGCGCAAACAGGCGAGTAAAAAACGCAAAGGGGAGTTGTTTACATATCTCGATATTTAATATAATGCAATAGTCAAATTGTAATAAAGATTTAAATGTTTTTGTTAATTTTTTGGTGGAGGAAATCATGTGTAGAAGATTGATTGTTTTGCTGGTTTTGTGTATTATTACAAGTGTTGCTCCTGCTGCTCTATATTATTGGGATAACGGCGGGGGAGACAGGAACATCGACACATTAACCAATTGGAACCCAGATCTTACTGCATGGGAAACGGGTTCTGATTATTTTATTAATAATACAAACAGCTTTGGCGGCAGTGTTATTGTTGACAGTTCTGTAAACCTAACTACTTATAGATTTCAAATGGGTACTACCGCAAATTCAGGTATTTCTGTCCTTGATATGACAGATGGTTTCATTCGGACTGATTATTACTCTCAATTTGGAATTAAGGTTGGAACAAATGTGACGGTCAATCAAAGCGGAGGTACCTGGAGGAATTACCGAGGTGTCGACTTGGGTTATGCCGGCAGTCAGGCAACGTATAATTTAAGCGGGGGCATCTTGGAGTATCGACTTACAGGTAGTTATTATCTTAAAGTTGGAGGGGATGGTATTTCCACTGCTACTTTTAATCTGTCAGACGAAGGTCTTGTTAAAGGCAATCTGCTTTCAATAGGAGCATTGAGCAAAATTGATATCACCGGTGGTGTTATGAAGTTCACTGGGGGAACAGGGGCTGATTATACATCTACTCTGCAGGCTTATATAACCAGCGGCAAAATTACCAACAGTAGCGGAGAAGGGCTTCGTATTACATATAATCATGACGAGGTAATCAGTTTAAGTGATGGCAGCTATGAGGTAACCGGAGTAACGACTTTGGAACTAATTCCAGAACCAGCGACTTTAGTAATACTTGGTTTGGGAAGCATTTTGGCTATTCGCAGAAAACGTTAACTTTTGCATTTTTTCTAGCGCAGTATCTCAAGGGTGACTGTTAATCAGCCGCCCTTTTTTAATCACCTGTTGCTAAGATTATCTTTGACCATATTTTTTACGATATTCCTGCAGGCTCACACCTGTTATTTTTTGAAAATATCTCGCCACATGCGTAGTGTCCGGATATCCGAGATGCTTGGCAATCTGTTTGATTGGGAGATTAGTTTCAGTCAGGAGACGGGATGCGTGTTGGGAGCGAACCCGTCGGATTTCAGAGGCGATTGTCCTTCCAATCGTTCTGTTGAATCTTAGTTCAAGACTTCGCCTGCTAATATTTATGTTCTCAAAAACATCTTTCACGTTTATCGGTAAATGGAAATTATCTCTAATGAATCTCAATGCATTGACAACGTCGCTGTCTTCAATAGCAAATATATCAGTGGATTGCCTTGTGATTATGGCGATTGGCTGGACTGTTATTTGACGGTTTTCTTTTTCTGTTCCTATCATCAGTTTATCAAGTAGTTCGGCGGCCTCATAACCGGCACGTTCAAAATTCAACTGCACACTTGATATCGGAGGATTAGTAAGATTACAGATAAGTTCATCATTATCAACACCCAAAATGGCAACACTATCAGGAACTTTCAGACCGGCAATTTGGCAGGCATGCAAAACATGTTGAGCACGATTGTCATTGCATGCCATCAATCCCAGCGGTTTTGGCTGCGATTTAAGCCATTCAGCCAGACGTTCCTGTTTTTTTTCCCAGAAACTTTTTGCAATTCCTTTGTTTTCATTGTAAACATGGACTTCAAAACCGGCCTGTTTAATTCTTGCACAAAAACTGTTTTGGCGCTCTATCGACCACTGTCTGTCTTTTCTGCCGCAATACGCGAAGTTCTTGAATCCTCTATCCAAAAAATGATCAGCTCCCATTTTTCCTATAAGTTCGCAATCAAGACTTATTGTACTCAATCCGGAGTAATCGTTGTTAGTGGATTTACAAACGATAGTCGGTATGCCTTTCATCGATTCAGTCAAGTCTGTAAGATAACGTGCAAATATGCCGTCAACGTCAATTATTGTTTTTGTCGATATTTCTTCTTTGGGTACACCGAAAGTTCCGTGAAAAGACCATAATCCCTGAAGATTGTTATATTTTGCGATGCCTTTAAGCAGTCCCCTGTCGTATTCGCCCGAAGGGCCGATGAGTAACATGATATTCAAGGTCTGCTTCATGATTTACACTTCCTTAAACCACTTAATGTGTTTCACTTAGGATTATAGCAGGTTGCGGAATTGAATCAAGGAATTTGCGCAAAAAGGCTAATGAAAAACGCAAAACGGTTTATGTTTTTTTATCAAAGAATATTATAATCCGATGAGATATAGGTTTATTTCAACATTATTATTAGCTATGAGACACAAACATGTATAAAGATTTTTTCGAACTGTTAGACCTGGAAAGACCAAAATTGCACAAGGTCAGAGAGGCTGTCATCGCGGGTAATCATACACTAGCGGCGATTGAATTTATCGAATATATGCGCAATCGAAGCGTTCCTGTTTTTTATGAAGGGTGGGATAATCGGAAAATCAATAGAAGCTATGATACCGCCGAGGCAGATAAGGTATGCAAAAGGCATATTGTTCATGTTGATGTCGGTGACGATATTGATTGGAAAATGGACCCGCATCATGACCCGGAGTGGAAATATTGTCTAAACCGTCATGAATTTCTTACGGTTCTGGGCAGGGCATATTGGTACACGGGTAACGAAAAATATACTGCTGCATTTAAAGAGCTGTTAGTCGACTGGATAACTAAAAATCCTCTGCCAGATGTGGACTGGATGTTGAAGATTCCTTCGGCACAGAGTAGGGGATACTTCATGAAAGAAGGTAACTGGCGGCCTATCAGCGCAGGTATTCGTTTATATACCGCATGGTGTCCCTGTTACTATCATTTTTTAAATTCACCTGAATTTACACCTGAATTCAATATAAAAATGCTGCTCTCGATGGTAGACCACGCACGGTATCTTCGCAGATATTACACAAGGCACGTAGATTATTTTCACGTATCGCCAAACTGGGGCTTGATGGAATCAAATGGTCTTGCCCACATGGGGATTCTCTTTCCTGAATTTAAAGAAGCTGAAGATTGGCGTAATACAGCTTTGAGCAGATTTGAGGAACAAACGAGAATGCAGATATTGCCTGATGGTGTGCATGTTGAAAGATGTTCAGGTTATCATCTTGTTTGTACGTTTTGTATCTTACAGATAACAGAGCTTGCGTTGCGAAACGGATTTAGAGTAAGTCAGACATGGCTCAACGGGCTTGAAAAAATGATTGATTATGTTTTATATTTAATGAAGCCGCACGGCGTTTATCCAATGCTAAGCGACGGTGATGAAAGTGATGTTATCGGCGAACGGGCAAGTTACGGCTTATGGGAAGATATAAATAATCTGAATATGCTCGAAGACAGCAACGATTTACGTTACGTTCTTAAAGCCGGGGCGAGGTTGTTCAACAGGCCGGATATGCTATATGCGGCAACGCTTGGAAAACAAGGTCAAAAGCCGGCTAAACAATCGGCGGCTTTTCCTTATGGAGGTTTTTACGTTTCCAGAAGCGGATGGAAAAATGATGATTATTATATGTCCATCAATTGCGGGCCGCTGGGAGTATATGACCAGGAATGCGTGCATGGGCATGCTGATGCATTAAGTATTGATGTTTCTGCTTTTGGGAAAACATTAATCATCGATCCAGGCAGATATATGTATGAAGGACCTTTCAGAATATGGTTCAAGGGAACTGCAGCACACAATACGGTTGTTGTGGATGGCAAAGACCAAAGTCAACTGGCAGATGGCTGGAAATTCAAGACAATGGCTGTTCCGACAAAAAGAGTATGGTGCACAACGGATAATTTTGATTATTTCGATGGATCGCATAATGGTTATGAACGATTGAATGAACCTGTTACGCATAGAAGACGTGTGCTGGCGGTTAAAGGGCAATACTGGGTCTTAGTTGATGATCTTGTGGGCGAAGGTAAACATAAACTTGAACTGTATTATCATTTTCCTGAGAACGCAAAAATTAATATTGACGATCGAACAGCAAAAGCAATTGCCCGTTACAATGACGATGTTTGTCTTTCGATATTATCATGCGATAACCATAAATCTGATATGAATGTTTATGAAGGAAGTGAAAATCCAATACGCGGCTGGGTTTCTTATGATTACGCGGTGAAGATGCCCGCACCTGAATTATGCCGCAGCCTGGAAACTGAAATGCCGGCAAGGTTTACCACGATTCTTGTTCCATTTAAAGGTAATCAACCTGGCATCGTTTGCGAGTGGATTGAAGAGAACACGTTACAGATAAAACGTGACGGTAAAATTGAAGTTTTGATTCTGTCAGGTGGCAGCGGTAAACGTATGCATTACGGTGATTTTGAATTTGATGGTGAATGTATTTTTGCCCAAATGAGCGCGGACGGGCATCTTACGAGATGTTTCAGTGCCGGTTCAAGTTATATTTCATATAAAAAAGAAGTTATACTTGACTCACACGGCGGTATGAAAATAGAAAATTGCGAAAAGAAATTATAAAGATTTTAAATTTTTGTTTAAGAAGGAATATATAATGGCTGGTAAAAATATCGATGTAGCAAAAAGAGAAAAGTTTGTAAATGCACTTTTAGCAAAGATGACCCTCGACCAGAAAGTTGGTCAATGTTTTACTATTCACTGGGGCGGCTCCATGATAACGCCGTACATTATCGATGCTATTGAAAAACTTCACGTTGGCGGATTGCGTGTAACGCCTTTCGGTCAAAATAGCCGTCGCGGCAAACATTATCATCAGAGTCTGAATTATGATTATAATTATCCCAAAAATTATAAGAAAGCCAAACAGAACCTGTTTATTCCTGGTTCATGTAATTATGTCAGTCCCGAACAGTATGCAGAAAAACTCAACAGGCTGCAAAAAATAGCTTTAAAAAATAATGCCGGTGTTCCTCTTCATATATCAATCGATCAAGAAGGTGATATAAGCCGTGATTTTTCTTATGGCGGAATACAACTTTTTCCATCGGCGATGGGGCTGACGGCAACTGGTGACCCCAAAATAGCGTATGAAATTTGTAAAGCTGTAGCATTGCAGTTAAGCGCGATCGGCATTACAAATATTCACTCTCCTGTTCTCGATGTGAACAGTGATCCGCGTAACCCTGAAATTAATATACGCTCCTACGGCGATGATCCTGAAGTAGTTGCTGAATATGCTTTGGCTTCCATGAAAGGCTTTCAGGATGGAGGGCTTATTCCAACCCCAAAGCATTTTCCGGGCAGGGGTGATTCCGCTATCGATGCTCATGCAGAATTGCCTGTTGTTCAAGGTGATATGGATAGGCTCGAAAAGATTGAATTGTATCCGTATAAAGTTCTTATCCGTGAGGGGCTGGAAAGTATAATGCTCGCGCATACCGCTGTGCCGGCAGTTGATCCGACTATGGAAATTTCTACAGTTTCGAGGCCGATTGTAACTGGTTTGCTTCGTGAAAAAATGGGCTTTGATGGAGTGATTACTACAGATAGCATAACAATGGGCGCGTTGATGGAAAAATATGGAGTTGGCAAAGCCTGCGCAAAAGCTATAGAAGCCGGATGCGATCTTGCCTTGAATAAGACTGAAGATGAATTCCGAGACCAGGGATTCTGCGAGCTTAAGCGTTTCGTAGAAGAGGGCTTAATTGACGAAAAGCAATTCAATGATTCCGTTCGCCGCATTTTGAGGATGAAATACGACCGCGGGATATTCGAACGCCAGGGTCTGGTGGATGCGGAAAAAGCATCGTCATCCATACGCGACCGAAAGGTTATTGAAATAGCTGCAATTGCCGCTGAAAAATGTGTTATGGTGTTAAGAGAAGAAGAAGGCGTTTTGCCAATATTGCCTGAACAGAAAATTCTGGTTATCGAGCAGCAGATATTGGCAGGTTATGCCGGCAACGATATTTATTGCCATGATAAAGTTTTTAATGAAGCGATGTATGAGCAATCGATGAATATCATCGGGCTTGATACCAAATTCAAGGCTACACAAGATGATGAAGCATTTATAATGCAGCAACTAAAAGAAAATCCGGATATCGAAGTAATTATCGCAACAAATTATTATTGGCGATTATGTCCTAATAATAACTCGGCATTGATCAAAAAACTTCTTGCGATGGGCAAAAAAGTCGTTGTTGTTACTAATTGCCCATACGAACTTGGCGCTGTCGCGGAAGCAAAAACTATTGTATGCAATTATGCCGCTACCAGGCAGAGCGCAAAAGCCACAGCAAATGTTTTATATGGCAAGACTAAACCACAGGGTAAATGGCCTTTGAAAAAGTATCAGATGCCTGTTATAAGTAAACCTCTTGAAGCAAATGGTATTTTTAAAGCAGCCGAAAATGAAGTAACTGGCGTTGTATTTTAGTATTGATAGCTGCGACAAAAAAAGCCGCAGCTATATTTTTTTCTTAAACCATTAAGGGTAAAACTTATCCTTGTTGGGTATTAATTATTCCAAACTTTGCGCATGCAATGGTAAGAACAAGGTATACTAAATGAAACGAAGAGAACGAATTTTGACCGCGTTGAGTATAGGCGTTCCAGACAGGCCGCCAATAAGTTTTGGTGTTGGACCAAATGCCGAGGATACAAATGTTGGGGAAGTTTATCGCTATTTTGGCGCCAGAGATAAAAACGATCTATACGCAGTAGCGGGGATAGACGGATTCAATGTCTGGGCGTGGAATGCGGTAATGGGGCGATACGCCGGTGAGTCTAAAAAAACTTCTGATGGAACAGCATTGGATTTTTGGGGCAATTATGATCAGAAGTTTTTTGGGCTTGGCGATTGCGATACAGTCAAAAAACTGGAAAAACACAATTGGCCCGATATCAAAGATTTTGATTTTTCTCATATTTATGAAAAGGCAAAAGAAATCCGCGCAAAAGATATGGCAGTTGCCGCAGGCCATCTTGGGGTTGGCTTTCAAATGCACGTAATGCTTCGCGGCTATGAAAGAGCATTCTTTGACTTAGCGGAAGAGAAATATGTACAATGTCTTGTCGAACGCGTTAGTGAGTTCACCGCATCCTATATTGAAGAATTACTTAAGGCCGGCAATGGTTTGATAGATGTGGTACGAGCTGATGAAGATATGGGTAATATGGATAGAATGCTTTTAAATCCAAACCTCTGGAGAAGGTTGTACAAAACCGCGTGGCAAAGAGTTTTTCAGGTTGTACATAAATACGGAGCTAAAATCTGGTTTCACTCATGTGGTTGTATTATGCCGGTTTTGGATGATTTGATTGAGACAGGAATTGATTGCTGGAATCCTTTTCCGCCTAATGTTGCCGGTAATGAGCACTTGAGTCTTAAATCCTGGCGAAAAGGTAAAATCGCATTGGATGGGGGCGTAAGTCACCCAGTTTTAGTTTCGGGAACGCCTGATGATGTGAAAAGAGAGACTCAAAAAGTATTAGATACTTTTGCTCCTGACGGTGGACTTCTGATTGGACCTGCGCAAGTATTTACCAGCGATATCCCTCCGGAAAATATTATTAGTTTTTTTAAGACTGCATTATCATATAAAGGATAGAATGGAATCTCGGTTACAGGAACTCAAAGAACTCTATTTGAAAGTATTCACCGCGCAGAGTGAATATATTCCGCTGATAGTGAATCCGCCATGCCCCCAAGCTCCGACTGTTGAAGAGTTGTGGAATGATTTGCCGGCAGCGGTGTCAAAAACTGCCCGTACTCTCAAACCCAAAGCCGATGTTGGCTCAGACTGGATACCATCGCTAAGTATTGGCCTTTATCAATGTATTGCGATACCTAGCCTTTATAATGCCGAGACTGTAAAACTCGATGGTTCTGAACCATTGTGTCATCCCTGCTTTAGCTCGATTGACAATGCTTTGGAAATGGGCCTTCCCCCAATACAAGGACATTATCGACCGTATGATAAGTGATATCAGGATATCTAAAAAGATTTTGGACCAACAGGGTTATATGCTTTCTTTCCCTGTGACGGCCTCGCCATTTGATTTGGCGCAGTTAATGTGTGGTGAGGAATTTCTTTTGAGTCTTATGGCAGCTCCCGGCAAGGCGATGGATTTTCTTTCCAGGCTGTCGCATTTGGCCATCGAGCTTATTAATCTTGTTAAATCAGAAATGGGCCAGCCCCACAATGAATATATAACCAACAGGGGGATGTTCTTCGACGGTCTGAGGCTGCCCTGTGATGCAATTGTGAATTATTCTCCATGCTTGATAAGAGATTTTGTACTTCCTGTGCTGAAAAAGTTTGCTGATTCTTTTGTGAAATTGTGCATACACTTTTGTACCGAACCTGCGCCGTCTGGTCACGTTCTGCCGATTCTTTGTGAAACGGATTTTGTTGCAGCTGTTGACAATTGGCAGGGACCTGAAGTTTTTATTGGTGATAAATCGCCATCGAGGTCGCAGGATAAAATAGCGGTTGTTAGTTCACTCGATATTGCAACACCCGAAAAAATGGATGCCTTTCTACAAAGCCGTGCGGTTAAGTTCGTGCCCCGTAAAGGAGGCAGAGGTCTGGTTGTTGCCACCGATGTCGAATCAGTTGAGCATGGTAAGAGAATCTATGAACAATGGAATCAAAAATGGGAAGAGTATTATGAAACAAATTAAATGGAATATCGAACCAAACCCGGATTTTACGAGAATCCAGACAGTTCTAAAAAGAGCAGTGCCCGATCGCGTACCTTTTTATGAATTGTTTTCGGATATAGAACAACAGGTGCTGATAGCCATCGGGAAACAATCCTCGCTGCCCGATTCAAAAAATGAGCAGCAGCATAAATTGAACCGCCATATTAAATATATGTTTAATGTCGGCTATGACTACATTAACATTGGACGAAACTGGGATTTTCCTAAAACCAAACATCTTGGGACTCAAAGTTTTCCGGGTGGAAGAACTTATGTTACTTCCCATGTTTGTGAAATATCAAACAGAAAAGATTTTGAAAAATATCAATGGCCAAATATTGAAAATCTTGATTTTTCACGATTTGAAGATGTTGAAAAAATAGCTCTGTAGAAAAGCTCTGAAATTTTTCCTATTTTAACTTGCGCCAAGCCCTCGTTTGCTATATACAATCGAGGATGAGCAATA
>MHXZ01000095.1 GCA_001825665.1 Planctomycetes bacterium GWF2_41_51
ATTTTTTAAAATTTTGTTCAAAAAAGTACAAATAAAAAGTTAATAAAAAAAATTATTGTCAAAAAGGCAATTTTTAGAGGTTGCCTTAAATTTTATTTCAGTGTAATCTGCGTAATTTGCGATAAAAAATATGATTATGATACCGGAATGTTTAACGATAATTTTTCTATTTGCGGTCGGTGCCTGCGTTGGAAGTTTTCTAAACGTTGTGATTTACCGGCTACCGAGAGATTTATCGATTGTTCATCCGGGTTCGGCTTGTCCTTCGTGCAAAACACCGATTGCATTTTACGACAACATTCCGCTTTTATCGTGGCTGCTTTTGCTCGGTAAATGTCGAAAATGCAAGGCGAGAATTTCGCCAAGATATTTTGTTATCGAACTATTGACTGCTTTAATTTTTGTTGGTTTTTACCTGGCGTACTTTCATTGGAACCTGAGAAAAGGCACGGGCTTTTTTTATGAAACAGGTTTTTACCTTTACATTGTTCAAATAATTATGCTCTCGGCCTTTATCGCAGCTTCAGCGATAGACCTTGAACTTCAGGTGATTCCGCTTTCAATCTGCTGGCTCGTTACTGCTGTTGGTATAATCGGTTCTGCACTGGCAGTTTATATTTACCCCTTTGAGAATATTCGCTTTTACAACCTGTTTCCTTCCGCCTCGGCAAAAGTTGCAATAATGGCGGCGGGTGCATTTATTGGTTTGATAACATCTTTGCTGTTACTTTATAAGGGAATTATTAAAACAAGCTACGCCGAACAGGCAGCAGATAATACAAATTCTCAAGGCGAAAATCAGGGAGAGGAAAACTACAAACACCGTCTTGAAATGTTAAAAGAGGTAGTTTTTTTGCTGCCAATAATATTTGGAGCTTTCATTGCATATCAGATTTACATGAGGGTTCAAATCTTTCAGGATTGGTGGATTGATTTCTCACAAGTACCTGTCATTGCAGGACTTTTCGGCGGTTTATGGGGCTACTTCATAGGCTGCGCAGTAGTATGGGGAACAAGGATTTTCGGTACTTTTGCTTTTGGCAAGGAGGCTATGGGACTTGGGGATGTGCACCTTATGGGGGCGGCCGGCGCTGTAATCGGACCCTGGCCTGTAGTTGTCGCTTTTTTCATTGCACCGTTCTTCGGACTGGTTTGGGCGTTTATTTGTATGTTTTTTAAAAAAATGCATCAAATTCCTTACGGTCCCTTCTTGTCAATTGGTGTATTAGTGGTTATGATTCTAAATGATGCAGTTATGAGTTGGCTGCAATTTGTGTTTTTTCATTGAAGTTAAATGGATTTTTCTTGATATAAGGAGATTTGACAATGTTTATTCTAAGAAAAAAAGTTTTAATGTTAACCGTCGTTCTTGTTTCGTTTGCTCTGATTAGCGGTTGTACGAATTTTAAGAAAAAATATAATTCTCTCAATGTAGAGCATCAAAATCTTAAAGGGTTATACGATAACTGCAAAGCGACTCTTGAAGGCAGCGCCTCAGAGAAAGAAGCTCTCGCCGGCAGACTCGCTGAAAGTCAGCAGACAATCGAAGAAATGAAGAGACAGATGGAAGGCGGCAAATCGGCAGCCGATGCAACGGGTTTCGATGGTTACGATGTTGATGTAAACGCTAAAGAAGGCACTATTACTGTAACTTTGCCGGAAATGATTTTGTTCGATTCAGGTAAAGCTGCATTAAAGACAAGCGCAAAAGGCAATCTTGACCAGATTGTCGGCGTTATAAAGGACAAGTACAGCGGAAGACTCATCGATGTCGTGGGTCATACAGATGCTGACCCGATTAAAAAATCCAGTTGGAAAGACAATTGGGAACTTTCTTCACAAAGAGCGCTTTCTGTTCTCAGACAATTAAACACTACCGGTGTTCCAGACAACAGGCTCAGAGCTATCGGCTGCGGGTCGAGCAGGCCGGTTTCTGCGAATTCAGGCAGCGGCAAAGCAAAGAACAGAAGAGTTGAAATCGTTGTGCATATGAAATAATTCGGTCTGATACATGGGCATAACAGCTTGCCTTATAAATATCAGCCGTTTAAAGAACGGAATTAATAAACGGTTTTACGGTCCCGGCGAAAGCCGGGACTGTTTTTTTGGTTATTAATAAACGGTTCAAAGGTCCCGATCAAAAGTCGGGACCTTTTTTTGGTTATTAATAAACGGTTTTACAGTCCCGATGAAAATCGGGACTGTTTTTATGCGCATAAAAAAACCCTGGCATTGATATGACAGGGTTTGATGTTTTAATTTAATAATTTAAACTTTACCAACTACAAGACAGGCATTATGACCACCAAAACCGAATGAATTGCTGGCGGCATAATTGACTTTTCGTTCCTTGGCGACCTTTGGTACGAAATCGAGTTTCGCATCGCATCTTGGGTCAACATTGTCAAGATTGATTGTCGGATGAATTATGGATGTTTCCATAATCTTGCAAGTCGCGACAAGTTCGATAGCGCCGCTTGCACCAAGCGAATGTCCCATCAGACTCTTTGTCGAGTTGATTGAAAGCTTATAGGCATGTTCGCCGAAAACTTTCTTAATTGCCGACGCTTCAGCAATATCGTTAAGTTCGGTGCTTGTGCCGTGAGCGTTGATATAATCAAATTTATCTTTAGCGATGCCTGCCTGTTTCAAAGCCATTTCTATCGCTCTAACCGCGCCTTCACCATCAGGAGACGGTGCTGTAATATGATGAGCGTCCGCTGTCGCGCCATAGCCAAGAAGTTCTGCGTAAATTTTCGCGCCTCGTTTTTTGGCATGTTCGTATTCTTCAAGAATAAGCGTTCCAGCTCCTTCAGCAATAACAAAACCATCGCGGTCAATATCAAACGGTCTTGAAGCAATTTCCGGCATGTCATTTTTCGTGCTTAAAGATTTTAAAGCACAGAATGAACTAACACCGACAGGTGAAACAGCAGCTTCTGAACCGCCTGTAACCATAAAGTCACTTCTGTCATTGAGAATATTGTAGAATGCCTCGCCAATCGAATGCGATGCTGAAGCACAAGCTGTAACAACACAGAAGTTGGCTGCTCTAAGGCCGTACATCATTGATATGGTTCCGCATGCCGCGTTGCCCATTAGTTTCGGAACAGTGAACGGCGAAACCATTCTGGGGCCTTTGTTGAGAAGACGGATGTGCTGAGTTTCAATTTCCTGAATTCCGCCGATGCCGCTTCCGTAAATAACTCCGCAGCGATCAAGGTCTTCTTTAGAAAAATCAACTCCACAATCTTTTATCGCCTGTACCGCTGAAGCAACCGCAAGCTGACAGAATCTGTCCATTCGCTTTCCTTCGCGGTGGTCCACAAACTGGGTAATGTCGAAATCCCTTATTTCGCCGCCGAACTTCGTAGAAAACGCCGACGTATCGAAACTTGAAATCGGCACAACTCCATTTTTGCCTTTGCACGCCGCATCGAAAAATGAATCTACAGAAATTCCGATGGGAGTAACACATCCCAGGCCCGTAATAACTACTCGCCGTTTGTTCATCATGTAAGCCTGGACTATCCTTGTTCTTTTGTTTTAAGTACGCTGACGATGTAATCGATAGCAGCACCAACTGTTTGAATTTTTTCAGCTTCTTCGTCTGGAATGCTCGTATCGAACTCATCTTCAAATTCCATAACAAGCTCGACGGTATCCAGTGAGTCGGCGTTAAGGTCGTTGATGAACGATGTCTCACGGGTGATTTCGGACTCATCTGTACCCATTTGTTCTGCTACTATCTTAATAACCTTTTTTTCTATGCTTTGAACGTCAATACTCACTTTTCAACTCCTTGATTTAATAAAATATCCTAAATTAACATTTTTCCTGTTTTCATACCGCCTTGATGTCAGGGCGGTAAATATACCTGCCAATACGTTTTCTTGCAATCTTTTTTTTGCTAAATAACTTATGACAAAAAGGGTCTGCCCCTACTTATCACTACATTGCCATGCCGCCGTCAACCTGCAATACCTGTCCATTAATATAGCCGCTGTCATCGCTTGCGAGAAAAGCTACAGCTTTTGCTACATCTTCCGGAGTACCCAGCTTTTTGGCTGGAATAATCGCCATAGCCGCTTCTTTAACCATATCCGGTAAAACATTGGTCATATCAGTCAAAATAAACCCAGGCGCCACACAATTTGCCGTAATGCCCTTTTTTGCTACTTCGCGAACAACCGATTTAGTCATACCGATAAGACCGGCCTTGCTTGCGGCGTAGTTTGCGCTGCCTGCCTGGCCCATAATTCCGGCTATAGAACTGATGCTGATGATTCTGCCGAATTTATTGCGAAGCATCGGTCTAAGTGCCGCCCTTGTCGCCATAAATGCAGCCCTGAGGTTTACATTCATCAAAATATCGTATTCATCGTCGCTCATCTGCATCATAAGTCGGTCTCTTGTGATGCCTGCATTATTTACAAGAATACCGATTCCATTATACTCTTTAGACAACTCTTCCATAACTTCGTTGAGTTTGTCTGTCTTGGTAATATCCACACATTTGGTAACAACGCTGTAACCGGCATCTGCCGCAACTTTTTCAAGTTCCTTAAGCTGTTCGGCATTTAAATCGAGCCCTGCGACAATCCTGCCCTGTTTGAGCAGTTCCATTACTATCGCCCGACCGATTCCGCGTGCCGCACCTGTTACAACAGCAAGTCTTTTTTCTTCAGCCATTAATTTACTCCATTCAATTTCTTCATACTTTCAACATCGCTGATATTCACAATATCAGTTCTTCTATTAATCCTTCTCATCAGCCCTGTCAGAACTTTATTCGGCCCGATTTCATAAAATTTCGCAATGCCGTCCGCAAGAAGTTTTTCCATACACTTCTGCCACAGCACCGCGCCGGTCAATTGTCTGACAAGTCCCTGAGAAATTTGTTCTTTATTCTGATAATATTCAGCGCTTACATTCGCTATTACAGCTATTTCTTTCGGTTCGTTTATTTGGCAAGTCTGAAGAGCAGCTTTGAGTTCATCTGCCGCAGACTGCATCATTTCCGAATGAAACGCACCGGCAACTTTAAGCTCAATTGCCTTCATCGCTCCATATTTTTCAGCAAGTTCGAGCGACCTTTTGCACGCATCTACGTTCCCGGTAATTACTATTTGCCCCGGACAATTAAAGTTGGCACAGCTTAAAAGCTCACCTTCCGCAGCTTCTATACAAAGTTTTTCAACGGCTTCCTGTTCAAGACCGATTATACTAACCATCGAACCTTTTGATGCGTCGGCCGCCGCCTGCATTGCCTGTCCGCGTTTTTGTACGAGTTTTAACCCGTCTTCGAAATTAAAAACTCCGGCCGCGTAAAGAGCAGTATATTCTCCAAGGCTCAATCCTGCACATACACTCACAGGTTTAAGAAGTCCTTTTGATTTAAGTACTTCAAGAATAGCGATTGAAACTGTAAAAATCGCAGGCTGAGAAATCGTAGTTGAATTAAGTATATCCTCCGGTCCTTCGAAGCAAAATTTAGAAAGCTCAAATCCTGTAATTTTGTCGGCTTTATCGAAAATTTCCTTTGCAATTGGTTCGGATTCGTAAAAATCCTTTCCCATACCGACCAACTGTGCGCCTTGACCCGGAAATATATATGCAACTTTCTCTGACATCTTCTTCCCTGAATAAAAATTAAAACTCTATTACGTTTGCGCCCCAGGTCAATCCGCCGCCGAATGCCACGAGCAGAACGATATCTCCCTTTTTGATTCTGCCCTGCTGCATACATTCATCCAGTGCGATTGGGATTGATGCCGCTGAGGTGTTGCCGTATTTATCGATATTAATGAATACTTTTTCATCCGCAAGCTCGAGTCTTTTAGCGACCGATTCGATAATCCTCGCGTTCATTTGGTGAGGAATAAATAAATCAACATCGCTGATTGACATATTGCAGTTTTCCATACAGTTTTCAACTGTTTCGATAATTTTGCGAACTGCAAGCTGATAAACTTCTCTGCCATTAATTTGCATAAAGACAGAATTAGGATTTTCCAATGGTTTGCTGACAGGATTTCTGCTTCCGTATGCCGGGCAGTTCAGCGCTGTCCAGCCTGCTCCATCAGAACCGGAAGTGCTGTAGATAATGCCTCGAGACCCATTGGCATTTCCTCTTTTTATAACAGCAGCGCCTGCTCCGTCGCCGAAGAGGATGCAGCTTTTTCTGTCTTTATAATCTGTGATTTTGCTGAGCGTCTCGGCACCAATAACCAGCACGTTATCGTATTTGCCGCTGATTACAAAATGCTGTGCGATGCTCAATCCATAAACGAAACCGCTGCAGGCTGCCGAAATATCGAATGCCCATGCTTTTTTCGCACCGAGCATTTCCTGCACAAAACACGCAGTCGATGGGAACACCATTTCAGGGGTTACCGTCGCCGTTACAATCATTTCGATATCTTCAGGTGAAATTTTCGCACTTTGAATTGCTTTTTTCGCAGCTTCAGTCGCGAGCAAAGCTGTAGATTGATTATCCGAAGCGATATGGCGAACTTTTATTCCGGTCCTGGTCGTAATCCATTCGTCATTGGTGTCCACCATTTTTGTAAGGTCTTCGTTTGTGAGCTGTTTTTCAGGTATGAACGAACCGGTACCGGCTATCACAGCCCTGAAAGCAGAATCAGATATTTTGGTATTGTTCATCGAAGCCCTTAACAGTTGTTGTTGCCAGATATTCTTTTATTTTTGCGTTGATTCCCATTTTATGAAATTTACGCGCTGCATTAATCGCGTTCTTAATCGTCCTTGCTTTGCTTGAGCCATGGCAAATTACCGATGTACCATTAACGCCAAGCAGCGGTGCTCCGCCATATTCGTGATAATCATATTTTTGATACATCTTCATCATCACAGGCTTAAACTTCAATGCCAGTATCATCGATTGATGCATCAATTCGTGTTTTATAACTTTGAACAATCCGTCAACAAGCCCTTCAGTAAGTTTTAGAACGACATTGCCTACGAATCCATCGCAAATCGCGACATCGCATTTACCCTTGAAAATATCGCGTCCTTCGATATTTCCGATAAAGTTGATTTTCGAGTCGCTTCTTATAAGGTCTTTAGCCTTTTTTACAATTTCATTTCCCTTTGCTTCTTCTTCGCCGATGCTCATAATGCCAACTCTGGGATTTTCAATTCCGAGTACGTGCTTGGAATACATTGAAGCCATAATGGCATACTGATAAAAATTGACCGGCTTGCACGAAATATTCGCACCGACATCGCACATCGTTACAGGTCCTTCAAACGTCGGAAATACAACCGCTATGCCCGGCCGATTCACGCCTTCGATGTTTCGCATTCTCATTTGACACGCGGCAACACACGCACCGGTATTACCGGCGGAAATCACCGCATCAGCTTCGCCATCAGCGGCGAGTTTGGTCATAATGGAAATTGAACTGTTGCGTTTCTTGCGCAATGCATCGACAGGCGTTTCATCCATCCCGATAATTTCAGGTGCATTAACGATTCGAATTACATCAGCGTTTTTCTTGAGAACTTTAGCACCAAGTTTCGATTCGATTATCTCCGCAGGTCCAAGAAGAATCAGACTATCACCTTTTTCGAGAAATTCAATCGATTCTATCACACCGGCGAGTATTTCGTCCGGCGCAAAATCGCCTCCCATGGCGTCAATTGCAATTCGCATTTATGCGTTCTCCTCGGACTTTGCAATCTTAAGTGTTATTTTAGAATTGACATAACCGCAGGTTGCGCAGGCGGCATGCGACAGTTTTGGACTTGCGCATTTTTTACATACCGATAAATTCAGGGCCTTTAGGGCTTGATGACTTCTTCGGCTTTTTGTTCGCGTTTTACTGGTTTTTTTTGCCGGTAACATCTATATTTCTCCGGATAAAGATAGAAAAAACAAATCCCGATAAATCGGGACATCTGGCGGGATTCGCCTTTTGGCTTTGATTGCCACATTATTATACGAATTTTGCTTATTAAATAGTTGAGAATTGCATCATTGTCAAGGACAATTTTCCAGTTAATTAGGTAGAAACAGGATATATTTTTATCGCTTTGACAATATCACTTCCTATGTTCGACAATTTTCTTTTAATGTTTTCGAACTCCTGAATATCAAGGGGCCGGACTGCATCTTCAATCATTACAGCCTTAAAGCCTTCTTTAATTGCATCCAGCACGGTGTAATATACGCAAACATCGCCTGCCAGTCCGCAAATAAATAATCTGTCCGCTTTTTTTTCTCGAAGAAAGCCTGCCAATCCTGTGCTTTTCTGATGACCATTATCGTAAAAACCACTGTAACTATCAATGTCCGGATTCATACCTTTTCTGAAAATCGCCTCTATCGGGCGAGTCTCAAGGCCGGGATGAAACTCCGCCCCCTTTGATCCCTGAACGCAGTGATCCGGCCAAAGGGTCTGCTGCCGGCCATTAATATTTATGATATCGAAAGGTTTTTTGCCTTTGTAACTGGAGGCGAAACTATTATGCCCTGCCGGATGCCAATCAACTGTCGCGGCTATTACCTCAAATTTTTCCTCAACCCTGTTAATTACTTCGATAATAGAATCGCCGTTCGGTACAGGCAAAGAACCGCCGGGCATAAAATCGTTTTGAACATCTACAATAATGAGCGCATTCATATTTTATATTTTTTGATTAATTTATCCCGTTCATCTCTGAGTCTTTCACTAATTCCAATTTTATAAATATGCGGATTTTTAAAACGTTTATATTCCTCAGGTAATTTGTTCAAACGCATTTGACTATATTGAGAAATATTCGCAAGTTTTTGCGGCTCGGTTATGCGTTTGCCATTTTGCATTACTTTTTTCAACAGCGGTTCTTTATTAATTCCCTCGATATGCAGCGATTTCAAAGGTTCAAAAGGATGGAACATTTTTTCTACATTTGTTTCTTCAGAAAGCGCAATTGCATCGGCGCCCCAGAAATTATCATCATTATCGCGCAAGCGAAAGATTTGCTTTCTATATGGCAGTGTAATTTTCGCGACAGTTTCAGAAAATTTAATTCTGCCCTTTCCGCCTGCGAATGCCAGTTTATATACTCCATCCAAAGCCGCATCAGGCGCTCCGGTCATCACACTTGTCCCCACACCAAAAATATCGATTGGAGCATCCTGTTCCATCAGGCTTTTAATTACATGTTCATCCAATTGATTCGATGCGGCGATTTTCACATAACTAAGCCCGGCTTCATCCAACATTTTTCTGCCTCTCTTGGCAAGGTACGCTAAGTCTCCGCTGTCCAGCCGAATTCCTTTAAGCCGTTTGTCTTGCATTTGCATTTCTTTACCAGCTTTGATGGCATTTGGTATTCCGCTGTTTAACGTGTCATAGGTATCAACAAGCAATATGCAATCATCGGCACGACATTGCGCAAAATCTCTAAAAGCCGTCAATTCATCATCATAGCTTTGCACGAAAGAATGAGCCATCGTACCTGATATTGGAATATCAAAATCGCGTCCTGCGCGAACGTTGCTCGTTGCATCAAATCCCCCGATAACTGCCGCCCTGCTTGCGTAATATCCACCCGGCCCCTGTGCTCTCCGCAAGCCAAAGTCAACGAGTTTGCGTCCACCTGCAACCTGCTTCATTCTGCTTGCCTTTGTCGCTATAAGTGTTTCAAAGTTTAATATATTTAGAACGATAGTTTCGATTAGCTGGGCTTCAATTAAACCTGCTTCAATACTTAAAATAGGCAATGCGGGAAAAACCACATCCCCTTCGCATACGGAATAAACAGTTCCGTTAAATTTAAAATTCTTTAGATAATTAATAAAATCGGGGTTGAGATTCTGCCGTTGTAAAAATGAAATATCTTTTTCATCGAAGCGCAATTTTTCGAGTATATTTAACAGGTCATCAAGGCCGGCTAAAATCGCGTACCCTCCATCGAAGGGATTTTTTCGAAAAAAATAATCGAAAACAGCCTGTTCCCCAGTTCGCCCTTTAAGAAAATAAACCTGTGCCATTACTATTTCATATTGGTCGGTGAATGTTGCGGTATAGTCTATCATCTGTCCAATATTGCCCCCTGCTTGAGCAATTCGTTTTGAACGTCGATGGCAGGAATATCTCGGGTAAGTTTTCCGGCCCGCACAGACAAAGCGGCACAAACTCCTGCGGCATGGCCGGTTGCAAACGAAATCGGCATTATACGATAGGAAGAATGAGCTTCGTGTGTACCTGAAATACACCTGCCGGCAAGAAGTACCTGATCGATTTTTTTAGGAATAAGGCAGCGAAGCGGTATCGTGTACCACTGATTCACAGGCAGATGCACCAGCGTGGTTCCCGAGCCTTTAGGGTTGTGAATATCTATCGGATATGACCCGCAGGCAATCATATCATCGAATTTTCGAACACTTAAAATATCGTCAGTAGTCAGTTTATATTCTCCGACAATTCTCCGTGATTCCCGAACGCCGGTATGTACCCCGCTCTGAATAACATACGACTTTTCAAAACCAGGGACATATTTCTTTAGAAAATCGGCAATTTGGTGAATCTGCTTGCGCCCTTGGTATTCGGCCCTGCTCCAGTCCCAAACATCAGTTCCGAGTACATTTAGAATTCGGGTGCAGTTTACGGAAAGTTCTTTTTCATGCGGGGTCTTAAAAAATAAAATATTCTCCCTTTGCAATTCCAAATCGCCTGCTTCGGTCGCTTCCTTAATCAAATCCCATAAACCATAAACTCCTTTCCACTGCCCCGGATTTTTGCGAACATAATTTTCAAATCCATGCTTATCAAATTCCCCCATTCTGAACATAAGCGTCATCGGCTGAACGCGGCCGTCTTCATTTCTTCCAATCTCATAATCCGCTCCGGCAGAGACTGCTATATCACCATCGCCTGTACAGTCTATTACCACCCTGGCTGAAATAACCACCGACCCAGATTTTGTCGCAAATACAACTTCACGATTTTCATTTCTGGAAATTACTTCCTCGGCGTATGTATGAAATAAATAACTTACTTTCGCAGAGTCCAATATTTCAAGCGCAGTTAATTTCATTATCTCCGGGTCGAAGGGAATGACATAGCCGGTTTCAATCGAGGGCGGAACGGCGCCGCCGTCTTCAATAAGTTTTTTTATGAATTGGTCAAATACGCCGCCGATAATTTTTCTTCCGGCGCCGATATCTATCGGAAGAAGCGACATCGAATCCCGTTTGTAAACGGGCTTGCTGTAAGTGTATGACGACATCAACGGCGTAACCAGCGCAGCGGTTGCGTTGCCGCCGAAAAAACCATAACGCTCGGCGAGAATCACTTTTGCGCCCGCATCTGCCGCACCAACCGCCGCCCCGATTCCAGCAGGCCCTCCGCCGACAACCAGAACATCTGTCTGCGCTGCCATTATGGCCTGCCTCGGCTCAAGGGGTATCTTTTTTATTTCAGTCGGTTTTTCCAGCGGCGGCATTTCTTACTCAAACCTATTTTGCGTATTTGCTCGGATTTTTCAAAACATCTATAACAATATCATTGGTCATTCGGGCACGATTTTGTAGTTCTTCGATTTTTAGCGCGATTTTTTCTTTAATTTTTCCCTGCATATCCCAAAGCTTATCGATATACGCAATCAAATCGCCAGCTGTGATTTCTTTCAACGGAGGCGCGGGAATATCAAGCTCCTGAAGAAATCCGTGAATTTTGCTTGCGTAAGGCAATGCGGCAAAAGGCACTCCCTGAACAGCAGAAAAAATCAGAAAATGAAGCCTCATCCCGACACAAAAATCAAAATGCTTTATCAATGTCAAAAGCTGCGATGAAGTGTATTCACCTTTAAGAACAGTTGCCCTGTTTGCGTGTCTCATTCGTGATATTACGCGATGGCTTTGCTGCGAATCGTGGACTTTCTGCTCAAGCGGCACAAAAAAAATATCCGCGTCAAGACGTGCAACCATGAAATCGGCGGTATTTGCAAGCAGCGTATGATAATGCTCAATATCCAAATCCGGCGCGGCCGGGCCAGGTTCTCGAACGCTGAAACCGATTTTCCTGTGCTGCTGGTCCAATCCTTCACGTTTAATGAGGTCTTCAGAAATCGGTGAAGGCTGAAGCAGCAATGCAGGATCAGCGGTAAGAATGATTTTTTTCTTAACGCCGACTTCTTCGAGAAGCTTCATTGATTGCCTGTCGCGAACGGTAATGGCGGCGGCAAGATTAAGATGCTTGACAACGAGTTTACGGTTTTCAGGGTCATTTAGAGGGCCGCCGCTGATTGCGTAAACGACGACGGGAACACCAACCTCATTGGCAATTTCGACTTCACGCAAATAAATTTTTATGTCGCGGTCGTATATTATTCCGCCGCCGCCGAAGATTAAAAGGTCGAGTTTTTTGATTTCATCGACGGCTTCTTTTCGAACTAAATCTCGAATTGCAATGGAGTTATCGACTCTTTGCCTTTGGAGTGTATCGGCAGGATTTTTGGAAAAAACAGTTATATTAATCGCTGGAATCGTTTCGCGAAGCCGGTCTATGATGGTTTCAAGAATGCTTTCGTCGCCGAGATTCATGCCGCCATACGAGCCTGTTATTCCGACTTTGTAGTTTTTTTCGGTCATGGTTTTATTCCAATTTTTACATTTTTTTTAATTTTTAAAATCAGGGGATTGCTGAAATTTTGGATTATAAACATAAGAATCGCGCAATTTTTAATTTGCGCATTTTTTGAAAAAGCTGGGTTTTTAGATTAAAAACAAGGGCAGAAAAGACAATTTGCAAAACGTCAGTTCAACGTAAAATAAGGAGTTATAGATTATTTTTAGGGGATGCGAAGCTATAAGTAATTATAATAAAAAGACTTGAGTAAAATTTGCTAAAATCGGGAAAAAAACCAAAAATTTGCAAAAAAATGTAAAAAATTAGTGCTTTTCTGATAAAAAATGGGGCAGTTTATGGGGTAAAATATGAGATATAAGCGACATTTAATTAACTATTTTGACGTAAATTGGAATTTTGGTTTGAAAGGATTCACAATAGTGAACAATGAACGCGGAAGAGACAGGATGGTATGAATTGAGTAAAAAACCTGATGGGCAAACGAGTGGAAAGTGAATAGTTTATAGTGAAACAGTGAATAGTGAAGCGAAGACAAATAAAGAATGGCCGGGATGGTATTATGAGATAAAAGCGTATGAGCGGCCAAGGCTGCGGGCGGCGGCGGTGCAAATTCTCAATTCGTTCATTCCCTATTTTGTTTTGCTTGGGCTGATGGTTTATACGGTCAAGAAGGAATATTCTTATTTTGTTACATTGGCAGTGGCGGCAGTTGCGGCGGGTTTTATGGTCCGCATCTTTATAATATTTCATGATTGCACACATCTTTCATTTTTCGAATCGAAAAGAGCGAACAGGATCGTGGGGTATATCGCAGGGATTGTAACGCTGACGGCTTTTGACGATTGGCAATGGTGTCATGGGCGGCATCATACGACAGCGGGAGATCTTGACAGGCAAGGAGTCGGGGCTATTGGAGTGATGACTGTCGATGAATATTCAAAGGCTTCGAAATGGAAACGGCTGGGATACAGGTTTGCGCGGAATCCGCTGGTGCTGTTCGGACTGGCGCCGAGTGCTCTGTTTATTTTGAGTCAGCGATTCACGAAGGGGCCGAGCTTGAGGCAGCGGAAAAGCGTTATCATTACTAATGTTTCGATTTTGATTATCGCGGCTGCGGCAAGTTTCGCTATCGGGTTTGGGACCGTTCTAAAGGTCGTATTGCCTGTGATGATGATCGCAGAGACGATTGGCGTGTGGCTGTTTTATATTCAGCATAATTTTGCGGGAATGTATTGGGCACATCACGACGAGGTAGATAAGATGCGGGTGGCGCTTGAGGGGAGTTCGTTTTATAATTTGCCGGGAGTGCTGCGATGGTTTACGGGGAATATCGGTTATCATAACCTGCATCATGTTCGGACGCATATTCCAAATTATAATCTGCGGCGGTGCTATGAAAGTACGCCTGCGCTGAATAATATTAAGGGTCTGACGATTCGCGGGAGTTTGAAAAGTTTGAAGCTGCACCTTTGGGATGAGGAGAGGCGGCAGCTTGTGGGATTTGCGGCGGCGAACTGAAATCGACATCGAGCGCTCTGATCTATTTATTGTATTTACCTTTGCTGAAGAGTTTGGGGAAGAATATTTTTCTGCACGTTTCGGCGATGAAGATAATTATGCCGGGGATTAGCGCAATTAACCATTGGTTTAAAGTAAGCGGAACTGTCGAGAATGGACTTTGAAACGCAGGGACATAAATTACTGAAAGCTGGAGAAGCAAAGCAATTAACAAGGCGGCAATCATCCAGCGATTTTTGAAAACTCCGATTTTAAAAATCGTAACTTCATCTGAACGGCTGTTGAAAGCGAGAATCCATTCGAAAATGACAACACTGCAGAATATAATTGTGGAAGCCTGCTCGAAAGGAATTTTTTCGAAAAGCAGTGCGAAAATAATCGTCGAAAGAATCGCATAAAGACCTGCAAAGAAAGCAACTCTTGTCATCATACCAGAATAGAGCAGGCCGACTTTGGGGTCTCTGGGGGGCTGTTTGAGTTCTTCGCCAGTTTTTGGTTCCAGGCCGAGCGGAATCGACATCATTGCACCTGTAACGAGATTTATCCAGAGGATTTGAAGAGGCAGAAGCGGTGAATCTCCCAAGAAGAAAACACAGGACAGCACAACGAGCAATTCACCGAAACAGGTGCTTAACATAAATAAAATGACGTTTCGGAGGCGATTGAAAATAGCCCTGCCCTCTTCGACGGCTACAACGATAGTCGCGAAATTATCATCGGCAAGAACCATATCGCAGGCTTCTTTTGCGACATCTGTTCCGGTGATTCCCATGGAAATACCGATATTTGCCGATTCGAGCGCAGGCGCATCGTTGACTCCATCGCCTGTCATAGCGACTATTTCGCCGCGATTTTTAAAGGCTTCGATAATCCGCAATTTGTGGAGAGGTTCAATACGGGCAAAGACCGAGATGTCTTCAATCTGCGAATGCAAATCCTCTGTGCTTAGCTGGGACAGCTCCGAACCGCTGATTGCTTTTCCGTTCGAAAGGCCGAGCTGGTCAGCGATTGCCTTTGCTGTAATTTTGTTGTCGCCGGTAACCATAACGACTTTTATGCCAGCATTCTGGCAATCGGCAACAGCTTTTATCGCTTCATCACGCGGCGGGTCAATCATTCCGAACATGCCGAGGAAGGTCAAAGTGCCGGGAAGGGTTTCTTCATCGATTTTTTGGGTATCGGGGGGATATTCGGTAAAAGCGGCGGCGATGACGCGCATCGCGTTTTTTGCAAAGTCTTCGTTTGTTTTCAGAATTTTATCTTTTTGCTGTTCTGAAAGTTCGCTGATTTTTCCATTTTTAAAAATATTTGAGCACATCGCGAGCGTTCTTTCCGCCGAGCCTTTGAGCCAGAGAACATTCTTATTATCGCCTCGATGCATAGTGGCCATGTACTGCTTTTCACTTTCGAAGGTGATCTCGTCAATTCTTGGGAATTTTTCTTCGGTTTGGTGCCTGTCGATTCCGGCTTTTGCAGCCAAGGTGACAAGAGCGCCTTCGGTGGGGTCGCCGATGATGTTGTAAGTTTCATCCTTCATTGTGAGCGAGGCGTCATTGCATAAAGCCGCGGCGGTGAGTAATTTTTGAAATGAATCTTCGAGCGGCAAAGGCAATGAATTATTATTTTCGAGAAATTCACCTTTGGGCTCGTAGCCAGAGCCTGTAACTTCAATAATTTTATCATTACAAAATAGACGCCCTACCGTCATCTGGTTTAGCGTGAGCGTTCCGGTTTTGTCAGAGCAAATAACGGTTGTCGAGCCGAGCGTTTCTACGGCGATGAGTTTTCGAATGATGGCATTGTTTTTGGCCATTATCTGCATACCTATAGCGAGGACGACTGTTACGACAGCAGGCAAACCTTCGGGGATTGCGGCGACGGCGACAGAGACTGCGAGCATGAAAATATCGACGATTGGAATTTGGCGCCAGAGTCCGGCAAGGGCGAGCAAAACGCAAGCGACCAAAACAATTATGATAAGATAATGGCTGAGGCTATGAATGCTTTTCTGGAGAGGAGTTTTTTCGGATTCTATATCGCGCATAGCACCAGCGATTTTGCCGATTTCGGTTGACATACCTGTCGAAACGACGACAGCGGCCGCGCGGCCCGAAGTAACATTTGTGCCCATATAAATCATATTTGTACGGTCTGTGATAGAGGCATCGTGCGCGACCCGGCCGGTGTTTTTTTCGGCGGGCATCGACTCTCCGGTGAATGCGGCTTCATTCGTTTTGAGGTTTTGTGCTTCGATGAGGCGTGCATCGGCGGGGACACGGTCGCCTGATTCTACAGAGATTATGTCGCCGGGAACGAGGTTTTTGGGTTCGATTTCGATGAGCTTGTTATCACGTTTGACTTTGGATTTTAGCGAGACCATTCGCTGGAGCGCGTCCATAGCTTTGCGTGCTTTGGATTCCTGGACAAAACCAATAGCTGCCATAAACAAAAGGACGCCGACAATGACAGCACCATCAAGCAAACCTTTCAGGATAAATTTTACGATCGCGGCGGCAATAAGAATATAAACGAGCGGACTTGCGAACTGGTGAATGAAAATAAAGAAAAGCGATTCCTTTTTTTTGGGGGCAAGAATGTTCTGTCCGAATTCTGAAAGTCTTTGCCCTGCCTGCGTATCAGTCAACCCTGAAGGTTTTGAGTCGAGTCTTTTGAGGATATCTTCGGCGGTGAAACTGTGCCATTTCCTTTCTGATTTTATTTCATGCTGATTTTCCATTGCATCAATTTAAAGCGCAAGAGGATATAAAGAAATCAGGGATTTGCCTAATTTCCGTGATTTTGGCTTAAAGGTTCAATGCGCAAAGCCGAGCCATGCTTCCTTCAGGACTTCGGAAACGGTTGGATGGGCGAAAACGATATCGTCAATTTTTTCGGAGCTGCCAATCAGTGCGCGGGCTATCGCAACCAATTCTGTAACGTTGTCGCCGAGCATTGTCACGCCGAGGACTTTACTTGTGCTCTTGTCGCGGATGACTCTTATTTCGCCTACGGTTTCCTGATGTGCGAGGCTTCGGCCATTGGCTTTGAAAAATGATTTTCCGATTGTGTATTCTATGCCCTGCTGTTTGCATTTTGTTTCGGTAAGGCCGACGCCGGCGACTTCTGGGAAAGTGTAAATCGCACGCGGGACGAGGTGATAATCTTTTACTTCGGCATTTCCGCCGGTGGCGTTGATTGCGGCGACCTGGCCTTCGTAGTATGCGCCGTGAGCGAGGTATGTTGTGCCGACGACGTCGCCGATTGCGTAAACGCCGGGGACGTTTGTTTCCATTCTATTGTTAACTTTGATGAGTCGATTGTTCATTTCGAGTGAAAGGTTATCGACGGTTTGTTTGTCGCAGTATGCGCGGCGGCCGACGGAGACAAGGATTTTTTCGGCTTCGATAGATGAGCCATCTTCGAGCAGAATATTTGCGCCGGATTCTGTTTTTTCAGAGCCGGTGACTTTTTTGCCGGTGAGGATTTCCATACCCATTTTCTTTAATTCTCTTGTCATCAACTTTCCAATCCACTCATCTTCGAGCGGCAGAATATTCTGGAGGGCTTCAATAATGGTGACTTTTGTGCCGACGGAAGCATAAACGCAGCCGAGTTCGCAGCCGATGAAACCGCCGCCAATGACAATCATTGATTTTGGAATTTCTGCGAGAGCGAGGGCTTCTGTGCTGCTGATGATGGTTTTGCCATCGAATGGAATGAACGGCAATTCTGTGGAGATTGAACCTGTGGAAATTATAATTTTATTGGCTTCTATTTCTGTTGGATTATTTCCGCTAACAGCGATTTTGCCAGGAGCGGTAACTATGCCAGTGCCTTCAAAAATTTTTATTTTGTTGCCCATGATGAGACCTGTGAGACCTTTTCGCAGGCCTGAAACAATGGCATCCTTGCTGCTTTGCATTTTGGGCCAATTGACTCTGGGGTTATCGAGTTCGACACCGAAAGAAGCGGCTTTTTTTGCGAGGTTGAAAACATGTGCGCTGGCGAGCAGAGCTTTTGACGGGATGCAGCCACAGTTGAGGCAAACGCCGCCGATGGCGTCTTTTTCTATTATCGCGACGGCTGCACCTTTTTGCGCGCATCTTAAAGCGGCAGTGTAACCGCCGGGACCGGAACCAATAACCGCTATATCGAATTTTTCAGCCATTTTTTTCTACTCCGCAAAAAAAAAATTCAAAGTTTGAGATTGCTTCGTCATTTAAGGTTCATCCCTTCGGGATGAATCCCCCCGCCACAGGTGCGGGATAAAGGAATATAATTTTTTAATGTCCCCCGCCACAGGTGCGGGGGCTAAACCATTTTTTCAATTTTAATAGTTAACGATAGAAGTTGAAGCGGCATCGAACATTTTAACACCACCGCGTTCAAGCTGCAAGATAAGTCCCTGCGACGGTTCGACGCCTAAGCAAATACCTGTAAATTGTTTGCCGTTATGCTCAACTGTAATTCTATTTCCGGTCAGCATACTGCGGTCGAGCCATTTTTCAACTATTTCATCTTTATTTTCTTTTGCAATTTCGAGACAACGTTCAAAATTGAACATTAATCTTTTTGCAATCCGGTTTCTATCGGAGATTGTACTGGTTTGGATATCGATGCTTGTGGCGGTATCGGCAAGTTCGGCAGGGAAATCTGTTTTCTGCTGATGGCAGTTGATCCCGATGCCGATGATGTAAAATTTTTGTTTTTTTTCGATGAGAATGCCGCAGAGTTTTTTGTCGGCGACGAGGATGTCATTGGGCCATTTTATTTGGGCGATGTTTTTACGGCATTTGCCGATTGTTTCGGCGACGGCGACAGCAGCAATCAAAGCCATCATATCAGGCTTGATAGTATGCTCAAAAAGCAGGATGGAACTCAAAATACTTTTGCTTTTTTCGTCGAACCATTCATTGCCGCGTCTTCCTTTTCCGCCGGTCTGATGTTCTGCGAAAATGGCAAGGCCGTCGTTTTTTTCTCCGCCATCTGCGTAGCGTCTTGCAACGTCGTTTGTGCTTGCGGTGCTTTTGTAGACAATCACCTTTTTGCCAATTCGATTTGTCTTAAGATTCGACTTGATCAAATCAGAATCTAAAGGAATAAAGCTCGCCATTTTTAATGATTTCTCCACTGCGCTTCGCTCCGGTCGAAATGACAATGAAAATTAAAATTCTCTGTCAAGGCCGATATCGACTGAAATGGCACTATGGGTAATTGCTCCGACGGAAATTCTGTCAACACCGCAAAGCGCGATTGCGCGAACGTTGTTTAGCGTGATACCGCCGCTGGCTTCGAGCAGCGGTTTGTCGCCGCACATTTTGTTTCTCATCGCAACGGCGTGCTTGTACTGCCACTGGCCCATATTGTCGAGAAGCACGACATCAACGCCGGGGACTTTGAGGACGTGATTAAGCTGGTCATCGACGTGGTCAACTTCGACGCAGACAAATTTTACGCCTTCGATTTTTCTTGCCTTTGCGACAAGTTCTTTCAGTCGAGGTTCGAAATTTTTGCCGAGCTGCGCGATATGATTGTCCTTGAACATCACCGCTTCACGAAGGCTGAACCTGTGATTGTGTCCTTTGCCGCAGCGAACAGAATATTTTTCGAGTTCGCGCCAGCCGGGGATAGTTTTGCGGGTATCTAAAATCTTTGCCTTAGTTCCTCGAACTGCGTGAACATATTTATAAGTCATAGTTGCGATACCGCTCATTCTTTGCAGGAAGTTGAGCACAACTCTTTCGGCGCTGAGCATTGAACGTATCGGGCCTTCGATTACACCGAGTTTATCGGCGACATTGGCTCTTTTTCCATCACGAATATATATTTTTAATTTCAATCTTTTATCGTATTTTTTAAGCACTTCGCGAGCGAGATACATACCGCAAACGACAATTTCTTCGCGTGTAATAATATATGTTTTGCCTTTGGCGGCGGCAGGAATCATGAGTTCGCTGGAAGGATCTCTTCCACCATAGTCTTCTTCGATGGCCATATCAATAAGTTTGCGTACTCGTTCGAGGTCGAGAAGTTTCATTTTTGTTTTCCTATCTGCGGCGTTTCTTTCAATTCTTTCAACTGGTCTCTGAGGAAAGCAGCCCGTTCAAAATCAAGTTTTTCAGCCGCTTCGAGCATTTCCTTTTCGATCTGTGCCGCAACCTGTGCGGTATCATATTCTTCTTCACTGAGGCTAATTGCCTTCCTGGCAACCTGCTGAGCCTTTAGTTTTTCCTGCAGGCCGGCATAAATCTGTTTTTTGATTGTCTCAGGCGTAATATTGTGATCTTTATTATACTGGATTTGTATTTTACGCCTTCTATCGGTTTCGTCAATTGCTTTTTGCATAGAATCTGTGACCCTGTCGGCGTATAAAAAGACTTTCGCATCGATGTTTCTTGCGGTTCTGCCAATGGTCTGAATCAGTGAAGTCTGGCTTCGGAGGAAACCTTCCTTGTCGGCATCAAGAATCGCGACGAGAGTAACTTCGGGCAAATCCAAACCTTCACGCAAAAGATTGATTCCTACGAGGACATCGAACTCGCCGCTTCGCAAAGCGCGCAAAATCTGAACGCGTTCGAGAGTTTTGATTTCGCTGTGGAGGTATCTGCATAGAAAACCTTTTTTCGAGATGTATGCAGTTAAATCTTCGGCGAGTCTTTTGGTCAATGTGGTTACAAGAACCCGCTGTTTTAGTTTTACGTGCTTTTCAATCTGGTCCAAAAGATGGGGAACCTGATTAGATGCGGGATGAATGAAAATTTTGGGGTCGAGCAAACCTGTGGGGCGGACAATCTGCTCGATGACGGCGCCTTTGCTGAGATTCAATTCAAACTCGCTTGGTGTAGCTGAGACGAAAACGACGTGCTTCCAGTTTTCCTGGAATTCCTCGAATCGGAGCGGCCTGTTGTCAAGAGCGCTTGGCAAACGGAAGCCATGCTCGACGAGCACTTCTTTGCGGCTCCTGTCACCTGCGTACATTGCGCGAACCTGCGGGATGGTAACATGCGATTCGTCGATGAACATAAGAAAATCTTTTGGAAAATAATCAATCAATGTATAAGGTCTTGCGCCTGCGGGGAGGCCACTTAAATGGCGGGAGTAATTTTCGATTCCGCTGCAGAAACCGACCTCACGCATCATTTCGATATCGTAAAGCGTTCTTGCCTGGAGGCGCTGAGCTTCGAGGAGTTTACCCTGCTCGCGAAGGCGCATAAGCTGCTGATCGAGTTCAATTTTTATATTTTCGATGGCAAATTCTATTCTATCGGCAGGCATAACGTAATGGCCGGCGGGATAAACGAACAACTGCTGCTCTTGTGCAAGGATTTCGCCGCTGACAGGATTGATATAATTTATTTTTTCGACTTCATCGCCGAAGAATTCCAGTCTTACGGCGAAAGATTCGTAACTGGGCCAAAGCTCGACAACATCGCCTCGAACACGGAAGGTGCCGCGATGAAAATCGATATCGTTTCTTTCGTACTGCAAATCAGCGAATCTTCCAAGCAGCTCATTACGCTCGACCGAATCGCCGACCTGCACGGCTATGACGCTTGCTTTATAATCCTCCGGCGAACCCAAGCCGAAAATACAGGAAACAGACGCAACAATGACCACATCATTTCTGCTGGAAAGGCTTGTGGTGGCGGCAAGGCGGAGTCTTTCAAGTTCGTCATTTCTCGAAGCGTCTTTTTCGATGTATATATCCCGCTGGGGAATGTAGGCTTCTGGCTGATAATAATCGTAATAGCTGACAAAATATTCGACGGCATTGTCGGGCAATAATTGTCTGAATTCCTCGTAAAGCTGCGCGGCGAGAGTTTTATTGTGACTTATCACAAGCGCAGGTTTTTTATATTTCGCAATGACATTTGCCATAGTGAATGTTTTGCCGCTGCCGGTTACACCGTATAGAGTTTGATACTGCCGGTCTTTGGCAAGATTATCCGCAAGCTGCTGAATAGCCTTTGGCTGGTCGCCACTGGGTTTGAAGTCTGATTTTATTCTAAATTCCGCCATAAGGCGGTAATGTTAACGGAGAAATGCGAAAAAAACAATGGATTAATGGGGGCTTTGAGCGGCATTTAGTTATAAGCAATTTGCTGAAATACGAATGTGATGGTCTTAAATAGAAAAACTCCAGGCCGGTTTTTTATGCCGGCCTGGGATTCGGTTAGATAAGTTAAGCGTTAAAGTCTTTTAAATCATTAGGCAATCTCTAAAAATTGCCTTTTTGACAATAAATTTTTTTATTAACTTTTTATTTGTACTTTTTTGAACAAAATTTTAAAAA
>MHXZ01000096.1 GCA_001825665.1 Planctomycetes bacterium GWF2_41_51
AGCCGCCGCATCTGTCTGAGCTTCGATTTTTCCTATCCATGGAAATACCTGCATAATTCCTATAAATTGATTCATTTGCATATCTGATTGGCGAATGAATTTGCCATAAGTAAACTGCGGGTCTGGAAGGGCTTTGGCTTGCGGGATTTGTTCAAGTGAAGCTTTCCATTGTTCAAATTTTGATTTCAGTTCGGCGTTATTAAGCGATGCGTAAGTTAAATAATCTCCAAGTGTTTTGGGGGTATTGTAATCCGGCACATTGACATCCGCTGTGCAGATATTAATCAAGACAGTTAATATTACAATGCCGGATAACAACTTATTCATATCATTCCTTATTCACTTTTAGGGGCTTTTTATGGACAAAATTAGATTTAAACCAATTTAAATTCAAAAAAATATGCAGACCCATAAGGCACAGCAAAATTATTCCGGTATCCATGTGAAAAAGGGTAAATGCCTTGAGCGAATAATATTCACGAAAAATTACCGATACAGCCTGATTGATGAAAAAAATCAAAAGAAGAACGTTTGAAACCTTTAAAGCCGTAATTTTTTTCATCGTATCCTTTAGGTGTAACCATTGGTCTTCAGGAGGAATTCTAATCTAATTTTAGTAGTATCTTATCTATTATTAATATCGGGAATATAAGAGAAAATGTTTAATATTCCTCCGAAAATACCTTGAAAATAATGTATAAGATTTGCTTTGAAGTTTTATAATAAGTCAACGGCCATAACTGTAATATCATCAAGCTGTGGGCCGGAACCACGAAACCTAGTGACATAATTTATGAGATGTTCGGCAAATTCCTCGACAGGCTGCTGTCTGTATTTTTCAATTATTTGTTTCGTTCTCTCTCTGCCGAAAGGCTCTCCCTGCGGCGATACGGTTTCTGTAACGCCATCGGTGAGCAAAATAAGCCTGTCTCCTTCATCAATGTTTACGCTTTGCTGAGTCCAATGGGGTGAGCTTTCAAGCCCTAAAATAGGGCCTGAGACATTTAATTGTTCAATATGTGCATTCGACTTGACCAGATACCCTAATTCCTGACCGGCGTTTGCGTAGTACAGAAGCCTTTCGGATACAGACCAGCGGGCAAGAAACATCGTCGCATAATCGCTTTCCGGCATCACCTCTGAAAACGCCACGTGAACCTGTGAAATCAGTTTTGACAAATCGTTTTCCTCTTCAGCCGCTTCTTTGATAAGTGCCTTTAACATAGCAGCGCTCATTGCCGCCGGGACATCATACCCGATAACATCGACAACACATAAAAGAATGGAATTATCTTTTAATCTGATAACATCGTAATAATCATAATCAGCTCCGGCTTCAGAAGCCGGATAAAACAGACAGGCGATTTCGACATCTTTTACAGATGAAATATCAGGGAATAGATTCTGCTGAATTTGTCTTGCCTTTTCCAATCTTGCATTTCGGTCTTTCTCTGCCGTTTCGATTACCGCAGCCATATGATTGAATTCATCAGCAAGAGCACCAAGCTCATTTGTATTAACATCTGGCATACGGCAATCCCTTCGTCCATATGCGAATTGACGGACTATATCCACCATCGCATTCAATGGCAGAGCTATCATCCTGTGTAGTATGATATTGAGAACAATCGCTATTGTAAGCCCCACCAAAATAATGCTTACGATACTGCGAGTAACCTGCGTTATGATAATTTGTCTGATGTCAGATAAATACTCGGAAACATAGACAGTAACATTATCGATATTTGAAATTCCGACTACAATATCACGTTGTTCTATCGATGCTATGCCTTTGGGATTGTGTATTGCGTTTTGCATAGCGGCAAATAATTCAGGTGAAGCCCGATGATGAGCTTTTGCCTGAATTACATCGTCGTCCAATAGAACAGCAATGTGATGACCTGGCGAAGTTGACTCCTGCATCGCACCGCATGCGCTGTTGATAAAATTCTCCACAACATCTCTTCCCTGGTGTTTAAGACTTACAACAGACCTGATTAGAATCCTGGACTCATTTTCCAAGGCGTTTTTCTTCTCAGCGATATGAGTATGCCATTCCACATAAGAATTCCATATTATAAAAAAGCCCAATATGCAGGCAAGGCTAAGATTGGCAGCCAACACAACCCTGCGTATCAAAGCTCGCCTTTTCACCTGGGTTTTGTTTTGAGGATCATTCATTTTCTTTATCACCTGTAATATATGCGGCACGCTGCGAAACTTCCTTTGCAATTGTTTCCCATTGCTATTCTGGAATCAACAAAAATGCTTTTACAATTTCAGGGTCAAAATGTGTTCCATTCCCTTTTACAATCTCTTCTTTTACACGTTGATAGTCCCATTTTTTTCGGTAAGACCTGTCAGAACTTAACGCATCAAACACATCCACCACTGCAAAAATGCGGGCTTCAAGAGGAATTTGACCGCATCTTAGTCCTCTCGGATAACCGGTACCATCATACCATTCATGATGGCAGAAGACCGCCTCTGCCGCATCTCTTAGAAAGGACACAGAAAGAAGAATTTTATGGCCAATCTGAGCATGATCCTTCATAATATGCCATTCTTTTTCATCAAGTTGTCCGGGCTTTAGAAGAATATCGTCAGGTGTTCCTATTTTTCCAATATCGTGGAGCAATGCCATCTGTCCAAGCACCTTCATTTTTTGATTATCCAAGCCAAGTGCACATCCAAGCCTGAGAGCGTATTCTTTTACACGAAGCGAATGAAGTTGAGTGTTATGTTCGCGGGCACCGAGAGCGACTACCATTGCGATGAGAGAACCTTCATGCGTTTGGGCAATTTCTCTGAGGTTGTTTTTTTCAATTTTCGAAAATATACCCGATAAAATGGCAACAACCCAAATTGTCAGCACCTCACCTAACTGATTGACATTTTCCGGGAATGGGCCACCCCATTGCAGGAAAACGTGGGGGATGTAGATAATGCTTATAATCAGGGCAGCAAGTAATGCGCCGGTAATCTCAAACCATATAGCTGATAATACTATTGGCAGGATAAACAGTTTGCTGAACATTACATGAAAGGTATGTAAATAATGAGGATTGGTGGGAGTCACCCCAATGAGCCGACCCTGCAAATAGTATAAGGATACAAATTGTCGTAAACCTTAAACATTTATTCATAGTCATACCATAGGAATACTTCAGTATTATTATAGTCCAAAATACGCCAGAGGCAAGATAAGGTTCAATATATCAAAAAAACGAAAATTAAAAGAAAAATTCATGAACCAGAGGGTTTTTAGCCGTATTCTGTATTAGAAACAACTATATTTTCAATTAAAGAAAGGGAAAAACATGGTTAAAAAAGCGACATTTGCTGTCTTTGTATTAGGACTATTTCTTATCCTTGGATGCCAGGAAAGACAAAAAACTCCAGAAGAGACCGTGACCCAACAATTAAAAGATTCTGCTGTTGCTGCATCAGGATATAATGATTCATATATATCAGTAATTTTTTCGGAGGATGATTATTTTATAGCGCGTGATCCCAGCGGCGGCAGAGATATTTATCTGACAGCCGTGGATAAAGATGGCGGGCCGATAGCATGCCATAAAGGCCCAATGAGGATGATGCTCGATAGGGACGGAAAGGCGTATTTGAAATGTTCACACTGCGGCAAAATGAAACCCATTGCGGTAAAAGATGGAAAAGTTGTGGTTGAATAAATCTCCGGCAGAATCAAATTTTATCTTTAAAACGGCTTACCGCCTCTGCCTTTTCTCTGCTGACGCCTCTTTTCCATCATCATCTTTTCGGCATTGTCAGTCAGCGGGCCTATTTTGTCAAGCGTGGCTATATCAATAATCTTCGAATTCTCATTTATCAAAAAAACGGTATCAGTTTCAGGCTGGTTATAAGCCTTCCAAGCGATTCGATCCTTGTCACAAAGGGCCATCAATCGTGACTTGTCCAGATTGCAAGCCTCTGCACAGCCTGGCCCGTGAGGACATTGGTCGTCGGGCAGGGATACTTGTACAACTGTTACCCACATGCTAAATCGGTTTGCCAGGTTAATCATCCGCGGATTAAGCCAGCAACAATTTTCACCAGACATATTAAGAAATGCCACGATTGTAATCGGCTCTCGTACCTTGTGTAAAGTTATACGTCTTCCATCCATTGAAGTAAATGGAATATCCGGTGCATATGAACCAATGGAAAAGCCCTCTTGCCAGCCAACCACTCCGGCAGTCGGCTGAGATTTACAACCAGACAGCATCGTTATAACTATCGTTACGGCCGCAATTACTCTTATTATCTTCATATAAATCTCCTATTCCCATTTTTTTATTGTTTATACACAAGCAAGCACCTGCCTGTAAATTTCATTT
Organism: Planctomycetes bacterium GWF2_41_51; assembly: GCA_001825665.1. Lineage (GTDB taxonomy): Bacteria > Planctomycetota > Phycisphaerae > Sedimentisphaerales > UBA12454 > UBA12454. The sequence goes on from MHXZ01000096.1 coordinate 4,359, forward strand.
ATCCGCGAAGCTGATTTTCCCCAGCTAAATCTGCCTGCTTCGGCAAATCCGTTTTCGGTAAGCACTGTTCGTAATGGCGGATGTTTTAATACCGCGATAATTTTATTGGCAATCTGGTCAACATCCCAGAAATCGACTTTCAAAATATTTCTTCCCACCTCCGCAATGCCGCTTTGTTTGCTTACAAGTACAGGTACTTTATTTTTCATTGCCTCAAGTGCCGCGATTCCAAAAGGCTCAGATACTGAAGGCATTACATACAAATCGGCCATTCGATACACTCTATCAACATAAGTGCCTTGCAAAAATCCTGTAAAGAAAATCTTATGGCCGATTCCCAGATATGCCGCGTAATTTATCATTCTATGGGTCATATCTCCGTCACCGGCCATAATAAATTTTACATTGTTCATTTTTTCGAGAACTTTTTTGGCAGCAGCAACAAAATAATCCGGCCCTTTCTGGAAAGTTATTCTGCCAAGATACAAAACAACTTTCTCTCTACCTGCCAGTTTCACTTGACTACTTTGCACATCTTCTACCCCATTGTAAACCACTTCAATTTTATCCGCAGGCACGCTGTATCTGTTTACGACAATATTTTTGGTGTAGTTACTGACAGCGATTACCTTTGTTGCCTTGTGCATACCCTGACGTTCAATATCATAAATTGCCTGATTGACACGCTCTCCGCTTCTATCGAATTCAGTTGAATGAATATGAACGAGCAAGGGCCTGCCGCTTTCCTGCGCTATTGCCGTAGCCGCTGGGAAAGTCATCCAATCGTGAGCATGTATTATGTCGAAATCTTCCAATGAAGCTATTTCTAAGGTTCTTTCAGCATACTTAGCTACTTCTTCAAAAATATCTTTTCCATAATTTGGCTGACATAACGAACCTCTCAATTTCAATGCTTTATTTAAGGTATCCTTGGGCAAACCAATTCTCTCTAAAGAAGAATAAGGTTTTAAAAAAGACCCCACGGTTTTAAAACGCACGTTTTTAAATTCATTAAGATTTAAAAAACCTTCCGCACATAATATTTTCATATAATTGCATTCAGCTTGATTTCCTAAAGGCAGCACGAATGTAATTTCAGTCCCCTGCATGCTCATAGCTTTAGTCAGACCATGACAAGCAGTACCCAATCCGCCGCTTATAAAAGGCGGAAACTCCCAACCTAACATGAACACTTTCATTGTGATTCAACTTTAAATAAAACTTTCTTATGTTTATAATACTTTTTGCAGTGATAATCAGAAATAAGGAAATCCCTCATTATTAAAATAAAATATGTGATTAGGATTATAACCAGTTTTGGTTAGTTTTCTAAAAACTTTATAATGTTAATGCCAAAGACAATTCGTTACCTTAATGAGTTTAGAATGCTCAAAGACTTCATACTTTTATGCTCTGAGTTTCATAACGTCTTGAAAGAATAAACAGCAGATCACTCAACCTGTTGGCATAGGGTATTATATGGTTATTTGTTAACAGATGTCGTTTTTTGAATGTTACAAGTCGGCGTTCCAGTCGCCGAGTTACTGTTCGGGCCACATCCAATGTCGTTGAGCAGAGATTTTCGCCAGGAAGGTAAAAGCAGCACTCTTCATAATTTTTCTCTTTTTCAAATTCTATTATAAGCTCCTCGATTCTTTTCACATAACTTTCATCGATACGTTTTTTAAGCTGACCAAAATTAGATTCAAATGTGGCAATTTCAGCACCGATGACAAATAGCTCACGCTGGACTGCTTCAAGAAAATCATTTACCCTTTTCTCTTTTAACTGACTTCTTGCCATTCCTATATGTGAGCTGCATTCGTCCAAACAGCCGAATATTTCTATTCTTATGTCATCCTTGTCGATTCTCTCGCCAAAAAGCAGATCCGTCTGACCCGCATCCCCTTTTTTTGTTGTAACTGACATTTATTTTCTCCTATCAATCAACAACATATATAAATCAAATTATTGCGAAAATCCATTTGAGTGTCAAACATCTCTGATACTGATTTTAGAGTTTCATACATCCATTTTGCATCGGCATCGGAAGACAGATTTAGCCTAAAATGCTTTATTTGAATCGGAACTAATTGCACATCAACGCACCTATTTTGTGATTGGTCTATCGTAACAAAATACATAACAGCCAAATCACCGCGATACTCTTCAAATCCGACTATACTTTCGTAATCATTGATAAAATCTCCGCAGCCGTAAAAAATCGGGCGTCCCCGATATATTTCAATTGCCTTGAAATGATGAGAAGAATGGCCGTGAACAATGTCAACACCGCCCTCAACAAGACAATGAGCGAAATCTATCTGCTGCTCTGGAATGCCATAACCCCAATTGCTTCCCCAGTGAATTGATGCAACAACTACATCGCCGGCATTTTTGAAACGTGAGATTTGTTCTGCAATTTGTTGAGCGGTTTGGAGTGATAAATCTGGCAGTAAATTTATACCAGGCTTGCTTTCCTTTGCAGCCCATTGCCGCGGTATCCCACTTGTCACCGAACCAAATGCAAAAACTATTATACGTCCTTTGCCGTTTATAGTTAATATTGCGGGACGCCGGGCTTCTGTAATATCTATACCCGCTCCTGCATATTTAATTCCGGCAGCGTCAAGAGTTTTTAGCGTTTCTGTAAGACCATCATATCCCCAGTCCAGTAAGTGGTTATTAGCCAGCGTACAGCAATCTATATTAGCGGCTGTAAGACAAGATATATTCTGCGGATTCATACGATAATGAACTTGCTTTTTCGGCCAATAATCATCGCTTGAGGTAATAGCGGTTTCAAGATTAACTACTCTCACATCCGGCTTTCGCCGCTTCAGTTCGCTCAAAGCATCTGACCAGATATAATTAAAATCGACCGGTTTTGCGATTGGCCCGTATATCTCTTCCGCTAACCGGACATATTGAAGAGCATTTGCTGTATAACTCTCATATAGTCGCGGATTGCTGGATTTTGCATTATCTGATCAATCCCCCTGCCGGTCATAACATCGCCGCATAAAAATAAGCTTTTAGTCATAAAATGTCTTATATAACATTCATTGAATATTTTATATAAGTATTTTCTTCAATCACTTTAAGACGAAAGATTAGACAAATAGCAAGGATTTTTTGTTTTATTAAATTCTATATGACCACTTGCACAAATTATAGATTTACGTAACTCTTTTCAGGGAGAGAACGGAATATGTTTAAGCATAAGGTAATATTTTGGGATGTGGATACTCAATATGACTTTATACAAGAAGAAGGAAGGCTTTATATGCCCGGAGCAAAAACTATTATTGAAAAAATAAGTATGGCCAGAAACTTTGCTCTCGAAAATGGTTTTTCTATAATAGCATCAACGGACTGGCACAATCCATCAGACCAGGAAATCTCAGCAGAGCCCAACTATATAGAAACTTATCCACAGCACTGCATTGCAAATACAACTGGTTCCCAAAGGATTGGTTTTCTTGGTGATTTACCTATTAAATACATTTCAGTAGAACCTATTAAACACATACAATTGAAAGAACTTGTCAATACTAAACAGTTTCACATAGTTATAAGAAAAAATAAAATAGATGTTTTTACAAATCCAAATACCAGACCGCTGCTTGATATTATTTGCCCTGAGAAAATTATCATTTTTGGAGTTGCACTTGATCTATGTGTAAGCTACACAGTGGACGACTTGCTTAAGCTATCAAAGGCACAAATCATTGTATTGGCAGATATCGTCAAAGGGCTTGGCAAAAAACCTGATGATATAGTTTTAAAAGAATTCCAACAGAAAGGGGTAACTATAACGACATTAGCCGGTTTACATGAGGTGCTTGATGTGGCTACTTAACCAGACACCTGCTTTGCTTACAGATTTATATGAACTTACGATGTCACAGGTGTATTTTAAAAAGGCCATGTTCGATAAAGCTTACTTTGAAGTCACTATAAGAAGCCTGCCAAAGAATTGGGGCTTTTTTGTTATGGCTGGTTTATGCGAAGTTGCCTCTTATCTCCGGGAATTTCATTTTTCGCAGCAAGATATAGAATACCTTAAAAGCACAGGATCATTTGAAGATGATTTCCTTAATTTTCTTAAAGAATTGAAGTTGGATGTTAAGATACGTTGTCTTCCAGAAGGAACTATCTTTTTTCCAAAGGAGCCTGTTTTTGAAATCTCAGGGCCAATTATACACGTTCAAATACTCGAAAGCTATATACTTAATATACTTGGATTTTCTATCATTGAAACTACTCTAGCGACACGTGTAATGCATGCAGCAGAAGGCAAACCAGTAGTTGATTTCGGTCTTCGCCGAGCACAGGGACCTGTGGCGGCTTTGCGAGCAGCAAGAGCTGCACAAATAGCAGGGTTTGCAGGAACAAGTAATTTACAAGCCGCTAACCTGTTGAATTTTGCTACTTCGGGTACTATGGCTCATTCGTATATTGAAGCTCATGAATCCGAAGAAACTGCTTTCGAGCATTTTATCGAGCAGTACAACGAACAGGCAGTGTTGCTTGTCAATACTTACGATCCCAAAAAAGGGATCACAAAAGCCGCCTCTGCGGCACAAAAAGCCCTCAACGAAAAAGGTATAAAAGCAAAAGGAATAAGAATAGATAGCGGCGATTTTGTCGAGCTAAGTAAATTTGCAAGAAATTATTTTAAAGAAGCAAATCTTAACTTTCTAAAAATTTTTGTCAGTTCCGGTCTTGATGAGTATAGAATGTCGCAATTGATTAAAAAAGGCGCAGAGATTGATGGCTTTGGGGTTGGAACAAGATTTTCGGTATCTCATAACGCACCTGATGTTGATATTGCTTACAAGATCATAGAATATGCAGGCAAAGCTGTTTATAAATCTTCGCCTAACAAATACACCTTTCCAGGCAGAAAGACTATTCTGCGAGAAAAAAACGAATTTTATATTATAAAGGACACCGTAAGGTCTTACATTGCGAATACAAATGATCTTTTACAGCCCTTTGATTCACCTGAACCTATAGAAACAATAAAAAAACGGCTTTCGGAAAATCTGAATTCCCTTCCGCAATTAGTAAAAGCGATCAGAAAGCCGAATATATTCAATGTTGACATACACCTATTTTAACGAAATAGGGTTTCAACCGATAACGCTATTAACATCATCTTTAATTATATTCCAATCGTTATTTTTTGCTAAGATATCGTTCAAACCATTCAGCAGCTTTCAAGGCAGCCTGTTTGAGCGTTCCAGGTTCTTCGAATAAATGAGTAGCACCTGGTATTATTGAAAGTTCTTTTTTCACATTTAGATGTCCCAACGCATCTTTGTTCATTTCAATGACAGTATGATCTTCACCTCCGACAATCAGCAGCGTCGGAGCTTTTACTTTCGACAATTTATCTCCTGCAAGATCGGGCCGTCCTCCACGTGATACAACAGCACTGATAAGGTCGCCTAATTCGGATGCTGCCACCAAGGCTGCTGCTGCGCCGGTACTGGCGTCATAGTAACCTATTGGCAACCGGCCGATTGATTTATTTTGACACAGCCATTCTGTAGCAGCAATTACTCTTGCTGCGAGTAATTCGATATCAAAACGTAATTGGGCAGTCTGCAAATCAATAGCTTCCTCTTCTTTCGTCAACAAATCTATCAATAGAGTATTAAAATTGCTGTCTTTCAACAAATTCGCAACATAATTATTGCGATGGCTAAACCTGCTGCTTCCGCTTCCATGAGCAAATAAAATAACTCCCTTTCCTTTATGCACTATGTTAAAGCTGCCTGCTACAATAATTTTATCATTTATTCCGATTTCGATTTTTTCTTTTTTTTTAATGATTTTATGCATTTCGTTATTCCTCTATATCACTATGAGGCGCGAGCTTGAATTCAATTATTTTTTCAACTTTTATAATAAGTTGTTTCTCAATTTGCGGCACAGGATGTTTTCGCTCAATCTTCGGTGCATATCCATCAAGTATTGCCAAATCGTTGATTTTGTTTAATCTTCCGAGCAACTGATAACCATTATCAGGATCCTTAGCCCAAATAACTATCGATATATATTTATTATTATACAAATTTGCTAATGTTCCGGGACAACACCATTCTGTTATCGCAACACAATCTTTGATGGCTGGCTCCAATTTGCCGGCTGCCGCCATATGGGGCATCCCATCTGTATTAGCAGTAGCAATAAAAACGTAGCCCACTTTTTGAGCAAGATGAACAATTTCTTTTAACTTCTCTGCTTTCATTTATTTTTCCTTCTTTTATTTTCCTGCTCAAAAATCCGCAGCAAATGCTCATCTTCAACCTGATTGAATTCAATATAAAATCGATTAAGAGCTTCAAAATATTGCGGAGTTTTTAAGCATATAGTGTCATCAGCATCTTTGGAAAGTTTTGTAATGGCATCCTCCGGCCCAACCGGCAAAGCTAAAATCAGCTTTTCAGGCTTTTTCTGCCTAATAGCCCACAACGCCGCCTGCATAGTTGCACCTGTGGCGACACCGTCATCGGTAATAATTACAATTTTTTCTTTTAGCTCAAGTTTTGGTAAGATCTCTCTATATAATTGAACTTTAGACTCGATCTCTTGCAGCTGGTATTTTTTCTCCCGTTCGATATATGGCTGGTCAGCTCCAACATAGTCAGCTATTGATTCATTAACGAATAAAGAGCCATTTTCGCTAATTGCTCCCACTGCCAATTCCTTATTTCCAGGAGCGCCAATTTTATGAGTAAGTACGATATCCATTGCAGCTTTTAATCCGACAGCAATTTCATTTGCGATTATAACTCCGCCGCGAGGGATTCCAAGCACCACAGTTTTATCGGTTTTGAATTTCTCCAGATAATTTAATAGCAATTTTCCAGCTTCTATACGATTTTGAAAAGGCTCGCTGCTTTCAGAAATAATTTGTAATTTTCCCATATTTGTCCTTCACAGCGTGCAGCGTTTAGCATATAGTTCTGAACGCTCCACGCTATACGCTTTTTACTAAAACACACATTCACCGGCCGCACATCCGCCGGAATACTCGGATTCAGCAAGCACAACTTCATAAGGATTTTTCAATTCATTATCCTGCCTGGCGTCAAAACTAAGAACCTGCTTATCTTTACTGCCATATCTGTAAATAGTAATTCCCTTGCATTTCAATTCATGCGCCTTAAGATAAATATCTCTTATGTCAATAACTGATGCACTTTCCGGCAAATTTATGGTTTTTGAGACAGCGTTATCAGTATATTTCTGAAAAGATGCCTGCACCTGCAAATGCTGCATCGGCTCGATGTCAAATGCAGTAACAAAGATTTTTTTTATCGCAGGCGAAATATTTTTCATTGATTGCAGTGAACCTTTTTGTGCAATTTCGCCAAGAATATCCTGCAGATTGAAACCTTCTTTTTTTGCGATCTCTTCAAACCAATGATTGACCTCGAAAAGTTGCGTACCCGAAAGTACATTTCGCACAAAACTTATTGCAAATAACGGCTCAATGCCACTGGAACAGCCTGCTATTATACTTATTGTCCCTGTAGGCGCTATTGTATTAACCGTAGCATTGCGGAGTTTTAAATCTCTTTTGGCATAAATGGATTTCTCCAGATTTTGAAAACTGCCCCTTTCTTTAGCTAATTCCATAGAAGCATTAAATGATTGATCATGTATAAATTTCATAAGTTTTCCGGCCAAGTTCAACGCTTCCTGTGAGTTGTAAGGTATTTTTAACATTATCAACATATCAGCAAACCCCATCACACCCAAACCGATTTTTCTATTTGCCTGTGTTATTTCTTTGATTTGCTCAAGTGGATATTTATTTACTTCGATAACGTTATCTAAAAATCGAATTCCCCAATTAACGGTATCCTTTAATCTATCCCAGTTCATTCTTCCATTTTCAATCATTTTCGCAAGATTAATTGAAGCCAGATTACAGCTCTCGAAGGCAAGCAGCGGAAGCTCGCCGCAGGGATTAGTCGCCTCTATATCACCAATTTGGGGTGTTGGGTTTTTTCTGTTTATTTCATCAATAAAAACTAAACCGGGATCACCGCTATGCCATGCAACATTTACAATCTGGTCAAAAAGTGCTCTGGCTTTTATTTGGCCGGTTTTCCTGCCAGTAGCTGGATTTTTCAACTCAAAAAGTCTGTCAGCTTTTACATCAGCAATGAATTTGTCTGTAACTGCTACGGAAAGATTAAAATTCTCAAACGCTCCTTTCTGCGTTTTTGCTTCGATAAAATCCACGATATCAGGATGGTCACATCTCAGTATCCCCATATTCGCCCCGCGTCTACGGCCGCCCTGAACAATTACTCCGGTTGCTTTGTCGAAGATACTCATAAACGAGACCGCTCCCGATGCCCTGCCTTTAGTGGAGGACACAAGAGCACCCTTTGGCCGCAAATGCGAGAAATTAAATCCTGTGCCGCCGCCGGTCTGATGAATTCTTGCCATATTTTTTAATGATTCAAATATTCCATCGATAGAATCCTCTACCGGCAAAACAAAACAAGCAGATAGCTGACCAAAAGATGTACCTGCATTCATAAGCGTAGGAGAATTTGGCATAAATTCAAGATTTTTCATCATCTGATAGAATTTTTCTTCTACCATTTCAACACTTATATCAGAATTGTAATTCAGTTCTGCTTTTGCAATATGCAACGCAACTCTTCTGAACATCTGACTGGGGGTTTCAATAATTTTCTGATTATCATCCTTTAAAAGATAACGCCGCTTTAAGACTTCCATCGTATTAACTGGAAGTTTTAAGTCATCTTTTAAATCCAGAGTAGATTTTGCGAAACGAATGTTACTTCGCTTATATCTATGTATAATATAATTTTTTGCTATTTGGTTGTAACCTTCCGACATTAATGTTGCTTCGATTATATCCTGGATAGATTCAACATCCGGAATTCTATCTTTGAATTGCTCGGATATTATGTCAATAGCGATATCCGATAAGCTGTCAGCGATCTGTCGGGCTTTTTCATGACCAGATATGGCTTCCAGAGAAGCTTTATAGATAGCATTGACAATCTTGCTTCGGTCAAAAAGAATTAACGAACCCTCACGTTTCTTGAGCTTGTTTGGAAGTTTCTGTTTAGTCATAGGTTTTTCTTGTCACAATAATTCATATAATATAGATTGTCTTAAGAATTGCGAAACCGGTAAATTACTTGGCCGAACCTTAGTATTTTCCTTATTCAGAATATTTAACTATTAAAACGTCAATATAGCATCAGAATGGATAAACGAAATAAGCTGGGTATTGAGTTATATTTACCTTATTTCTTAAAAAGCTTCTCCCTGATAGCTTATATGCAATGATTTGGGTATATATTCAAAACCGGAGACAAATATAATGAAACCTCGCGGAATATTGATGACCGAACATCGCCTTATCGAGCGGATGATAGTCATTATTCAAAAGGAAATTGCTGAAATCGAAAGAGGCAGACAAATTGATAAGTTTACCATCAATCCCATCATTGACTTCATGAGATTTTATGCAGACCAGACCCATCATGGCAAAGAAGAAAATATTCTTTTTAGACAACTGGCAAAAAAAGAAATGACCGAAGAGGATTCAAAACTGATGGCTGAATTAATCGATGAACATAAATTCGCCAGAACCGCAACAGAAGATATTATAAATGCCGAAGAAAAATTTTTCAAGGGCCAGAACACAATCGGAATAATAATTACTACATTTAATTCACTTGTCAGACTTTATCCAAGGCATATACAAAAAGAAGATGATATCTTTTTTCCAAATAGTGAAACATACCTTACAGATGAGGAGCTTGAGGCAATGGTAACAAAATTCGAAGATTTTGATCGCACCATGATACATAAAAAATATAAATCATTAATCGAGCAATTTGAAGAATAAAACATTTCTTCTAAGCCATTCCGCCTGACCATCAAAAAGATGATTCTCCTGCATTATTCTATGATGACATTTTATAATATTGAATGATTGTCTTTATTAATTGAATTTGAGGGAACATAATCCTGTTGTTTGCCTTCAATATGTATAATTATTCTGTTTGCATTTATTAAGTAATCATTATTAGGTAATGGGAATGAATTAAAATCAGCAACTAATTTGACTGAATTGCCTTTCTCAATACCCTCTATGTTATAAGAAATTTGAGGCGGAATACATATAAAATCAAATGAATCTTCCCCTTCTATTTCAAAATTAACACTCAAAGGACCTGAATTCTGATTACCGCTATTCTGTATTTGTATAAAAACCTTCTTTTTACAAACTGTCCAGATATAATTTAATTTTGTCAAGGTAAGCTGTGAAAGTGTATTAGGAAAAACCGTCATTAGCAGCGTCTTCATCATAAGACTCCTTAAGCAAAGGAACCACTTTACAGATTATTAAAATAAATATAATAACTTTGAATGACTTTTATTGAAGTTGACGCCCCTAAGAAACGAATTAAACTCTTTCACTTCCACATTATTAATTATCGGAATATATCCTTAAAAAACTTTAAAAAATCAAATTTTCCTGCTATTTTTAGTTTAAATGGCACAAAAAATCCAAACAGTCAGACAGAGTATGAGCACGACCAAATGGAAAATATATTATTGAAAAAAATGCGTACCGTAACATCAGATTATCAGCTTCCGGCAAACCCATCCGAAACATTGAAACACTTTATGATGGCCTAAAGAAACTTGAAAGTAATATGTATGAGTACATTAATTTGGAAAATAACATCCTCTGCCCCCAAGCTATTCAATTGGAGATGTTCGTGTTATATGGCAGATGAAAGGGAAGAATAACAGGCATTGGAAAGTTCCCTACGGAACTTAAATAATGATTAAAAGTGGAGGTGGACTAATATTTTAGAATCTGTTAAAATAGTATTTGTCAATATTTATTTTTTTGAAAGGATTTTATTATGGCAAAAAAACTTATAACTGGAGTATTCTCAAAAGAGGAAACCAAATCTTTAAAAAAACTGTTTCCTACTACGAGCACAAAAGACATTGCTAAAAAATTAAACAGGAAATTAAAATCAGTTCAAGCAAAGGCATCTCAATTAGGTTTAAAGAAAACAACTAAATATCTTAAAAAGATGTATAGCTCAAAATAAATTTCTAACCATTAATATAGCATAATCATTTTCCTGTTTTAGATTAAGGAATTCACCTGTTTCTTATGGATAAATTATCTCATAGACTCTGATAATGGTAGAAATTGTGAACTTTAAAGCACGAAAGGAGAATGTGCAAATGAACAAATTAATAAAAAAATTTTTATTGGTGCTGATTGCAGTTGTTATTTCTTTTAGCATAACAGGTTGTAAAAGCAAGTCAGAACATCCATCCGGAAATTCGTCCAATGAACATCCATCCAATAAAGCAGTTGACGAGCATCCTTCAAATGAACATCCTGACAATAATGAGCCAAATAAGGAACATCCGGCGAATGAACACCCTAAATAGCTTTTGAGCTTCTTTTTTAATTATGAATTTTCAAAAAGCATTACCAACAGTGCTTGCAGTTTGTGTATTTTTTGGAGGCTGTAAAAAGTCACCCAATGATGGGCAGGAATTGTTCGGCAATTTGCCTATTGTGGTTACAAATGACATACAAGCGGGGATAGAGAAGCACATCGAAGAGAAAACACGTTTAGGAAACGGATTTTTCAGAATCAATTTCGAGGATAAGGAATTGCAGCTCAAGCTTGTGCGGGTACATACGGAATATCTGTCAAACCTTGGGCCACGTTTGCACTTTGCCTGCGTAGATATGGTGAATACCGATGGCGATGTTTATGATGTGGATTTCTTTCTTGCCGGCGACCCGGGAGAGATGACCGTTAACCAAACCACTATTCATAAAATTAACGGCCAGCCGATGTATGTGTGGAAACAAAAGCGCGACAAAACCTGGTATCGTTTTCCTGTTGATAAAGCACCGCCCGAACTGCTTGGAGTAATAAGAGGTCGTGACGAATTTGAGTTTATATACAGGGCGACGCTGCCGGATATTAATGATACGGCAAAGATGTGGCTTCCGCTGCCGCATTCAGACGCATTTCAAACAGTCAAAATCAAGTCTATCAAGGCTACCGGCAGGCAGGAAATATTGAATGAGCATGAATATGGCAACAGCGTGCTTTTTCTTGAACTTGGCACAAAGGACAGCGGAAAAACCATTGAGCTTCACTACCAGGTACAGCGTATTGAAAAAAATGTTTATGCGGAGAAAACTTCAGATTACAAAAAATATCTCAAACCCGAAAGTCTTGTGCCTGACAATGAAACGTTCCGCAGTATTGCCGAAAGAATCATTCAGAACAAAAAAGGCGATCTTGTGCGTGCACGGGCCCTTTATGACCATGTTATAGACCGTATGCGATATATGAAGCATGGCAGCGGCTGGGGAAAAGGTGATGCTGTTTACGCCTGCGACGTGCGCACTGGTAATTGTTCAGATTATCATTCTTATTTTATCGCCTTATGCAGGGCTGTCAATATTCCCGCACGTTTTGCGATTGGTGTGGCAATACCATCGGAGAGAAATGAGGGTGGAATAGATGGTTACCATTGCTGGGTGGAGTTTTACGCGGAAGGTAAATGGTGGCCGGTTGACATCAGCGAGGCGGACAAGTGTTCAAGTCTTTCTACATATTATTTCGGCCACCATCCGGCAAACAGGATTGAGTTGAGTCGCGGCCGTGATCTGGTAGTCGAGCCGGCTCCCGCTTCGGGTCCTATTAATTTTCTTGTTTATCCGCTGTTGGAGATTGGCGGAAAACCCGCAAAAGCAAATGTCGAATTTTCGTTCAAGAGAAAAGCTATCCCGTGAAATATACAATATCATCATCGCTGTTTTGCTTTTTTATTCTTTTGTTAGCTGGGGAGTCTTTATTTCCGCTTAGGCGCAGAACGCGGCAATTTAGCGAGAGATTTGTCATAAATATGTTTATGACTGTCCTTGTATTTACAGCCGGTGCGCTAACCGTCAGGCGAGCGGCTTTAGCCCAGGCTCAATGGGCTTTGCAGCACAATTTTGGATTAGTTTTAAAAATTCCCTTACCCGCAATCGTTCAATCTTCCATAGGTTTTGTTTTGATGGATGCCACCTTTTATTACTGGCACCGAGCGCATCATAAAATACCTATCCTCTGGCGTTTTCACAAAGTTCATCATATCGACCCCGACCTGGACGTATCTACTGCGTTCCGCTTTCATTTCGTGGAGATTTTGTATTCCACAGGTTTTAGGGTTGTACAGGTTCTTTTGCTCGGCATCACACCTATTACCTATATTATATATGAGATCGTTTTTCAATGCGCCAATATGTTTCACCACAGTAATCTAAGGCTGCCCGATGTCCTGGAACGCCTGCTTAATATATTCATTGTTACGCCTCGAATGCACGGGATACATCACAGCCAGATTCGCAATGAGACGAATTCCAATTATTCGGTGGTGTTTCGCTGCTGGGATTGGCTGCATAGAACATTGCGGCTTGATGTTCCACAGGAAAGTATTAATATCGGAGTAAAAGGCTATTTGCAAAAAGAGGATAACAGATTATGGAACCTGATGATTATGCCGTTTCGTAAAAGCAGGCTGACTTGATGCAAAATATTTTGAAAATATCGGTTGTCATACCAGTGTTAAATGAGCAGGAAGTTATCAATTCAGCGATATTGCATCTTCGGCAGCAGGACGGAAATGATGTCGAGGTCATTGTTGCCGATGGTGATTCAAATGGCAGCACAATAAACGCAATCAAAGACTCGCGGGTTAAAACCGTTATTGCCGAGAAAGGCAGAGGCAGACAGAATAATGCCGGTGCGGCTGTTGCCAAAGGCGATGTGCTGCTTTTTCTACACGCCGATACGTTTTTGCCGGATGAGGCGTTTGTAAAAATAGACCAGGTTTTGAAAAACAGCGATTATGTTGGAGGCGCGTTTGATTTGGGGATTGATTCACAGTCGTCGGCCTTGAAATTGATAGCTGCCTGCGCTCGACTTAGGTCAAGGTTTAATAGAATCCCTTATGGCGATCAGGCCATCTTTATCCGGCGGGAATATTTCGAAAAAATCGGCCGATTTCAGGAAATACCCTTAATGGAAGATGTTGATTTGATGACCCGTATCAGAAAACGCGGTGATAAAATTGTTATCCTTAAAGACCAGGTTTTAACCAGCCCCCGGCGTTGGGAAAAAGAAGGAATTTTTTATACAACCATTCGCAATCAGCTGCTTGTGCTGCTTTGGCGAATGGGAGTAAGTCCTGAAAAGCTTGCAGGCTTTTACAAAACGCACGTAAACGTGAAGCGTATTTGCGAACAGATTCAGTTTAAATGCCTTGAAACCCTTCAGGTTAATCTTGGCAATGTATGCAACCAGAAGTGCAGTCACTGCCATGTCAACGCAGGGCCTGACGGCAAAAAAATTATGAGTCGTATGGTGATGGAAGAAATTATCGCTTTCTTATCCCGGCACAAAGAACTTACAGTTGATATTACCGGCGGATGTCCCGAGATGAATCCGGATTTTTGTTATTTTATTGAAAAAGCCTGTGAAGTATCCCAACTTGTTATGGTTCGGACAAACCTGACTGTCTTTCTTGAAAATGGATTCGAATGGCTCATAAATTGGTATCGCGACCATCAGGTGACGGTGATAGGTTCACTTCCGTGTTATACGGCCGAAAATGTTGACAGCCAGCGAGGCAGCGGCGTATTCGAGGCAAGCATAAAGGCATTGAGGCTTCTCAACGAAGCTGGATACGGTGTCGGCAGCGGACTTGAACTTGATCTTGTTTATAATCCGGGCGGAGCATTCCTGCCGCCAGATCAGCAGCAGCTTGAGACCGATTACAAGCGGCATCTTGATAGAGAGTATGGCGTAACTTTTGATAATATTTTTACGATTACAAATGCCCCGATAGGACGATTTAGAAAATCGCTTGAGGCACAGGGAAGGCTCGAAGAATATTTCCGATTGCTTGAAGAAAACTTTAATCCTTTGGCTTTACATAATGTTATGTGCCGAACTCTCATTAGTGTGGATTATCGCGGAATCCTGTACAACTGTGATTTTAATCAGGCTCTTGACCTTTGCATGAAGGACAAACACGGCGAGCCGGTAACAATTGACCGGCTCGATGAAATTCTCGAACAGCAGATAAAAATAGAAACCGGCAAGCATTGCTTTTGCTGTACTGCCGGAGTTGGCTCAAGCTGTACGGGAGCGATCGTCAAATAACTTCAATTAGCGGAGAATAATTATGGCCGGTATTGAGGAAAGAATCAGGAATGTAAAACAATATTACAGCAAAACAATTCGCACCACAAAGGACTTGAAAACAAATGCCTGCTGCATTGCCGAATCCCAGCCGGATTATATCAGGCAGATTTTGCAATCAATTGACTCGGAAATTCTTAACAAGTTTTACGGCTGCGGCTCTCCGATTCCGCCTGCCATCAAAGATTGTGTTGTATTGGATATCGGTTGCGGAACGGGAAGAGATACTTTTGTAGTCTCAAAGCTGGTTGGCGATGCCGGAAAGGTGATTGGCGTTGATATGATTGACCGGCAGCTTGAAATCGCAAATCGCCATACAGATGCACAAATGAAGAAATTCGGATACTCTGTTTCAAATATCGAATTTCGAAAAGGATATGCGGAAAATTTGAAAGAAATCGGGATTGAAGATAATTCTGTCGATGTTGTTATCTCCAATTGTGTGATAAATCTCTGCTGTGATAAGCGAAAGGTGTTTTCCGAAATTTTTCGCGTTTTGAAACCGGGCGGCGAATTGTATTTTTCAGATGTTTTCACCAATCGGCGAATCCCCTCGTTTCTTGCCGCTGATCCGGTACTGGTGGGCGAGTGTCTTGCCGGGGCAATGTATATCGAAGATTTCAGAAGAACGCTAAGAGAACTTAACTGTCCCGATTATCGAGTTGTTTCGCAAAGAGCGATTGCCATCAGCAATTCCGAAATAGAAGCCAAAATTGGTATGATAAATTTCTGTTCGATGACTATTCGGGCATTTAAGCTCAATGGTATTGAAGACATCTGTGAAGATTATGGGCAGTCGGCGGTTTATCTGGGAAAGATACCCCAATGTCCTCATCGTTTCATTCTTGACGATCATCATATTTTCATTGCGGATAAACCGCAGCTTGTCTGTGGCAATACCGCCGCAATGCTTGAGCAGACTCGTTTGGGTAAACATTTTAAGGTAACAGGCGACCACAGCAGACATTTTGGAAAATTCCTGTGCGCCCCGGCAGCCGCTTTGGATAAAACACAAAATGGGGCTTTAGGCTGCTGTTAAAAATGAAAATTCAAAATAATGTTATGAATAATCTTGTTCTTTTATTCGTAAAACAGCCGATAGCCGGCCTCGTCAAGACACGGCTGGCAAAGAAAATCGGCGACAAAGCAGCGACAGAGCTTTACAAATGCTTTGTAGAGGATTTACTTGAAAAATTAAAAGTCAATGGTTTCGATTTCAGGATATGTTTATGGCCGCCTGATCCGCCAGAAGACATCCGAAACTGGCTCGGCACAGATTATTGGCCGCAGGAGGGAGATGATCTTGGGCAACGAATGAGAAATGTTTTTTTAAGGGCGTTTTCAAACAGCGAGGAAAAAGTTGTCTTGATCGGTTCTGATATTCCAGATGTGCCGGCTGAATACCTATTTGAAAGTTTCGATGCTCTGGAAAATTGCGATATTGTACTTGGACCTTGCCACGACGGCGGTTATTACTTGATAGGTTTATCGAAAAAAGTTCCGGAGATGATTTTTGAGCAAATTGACTGGGGTGCAAAAAATGTGTACGACCAGACCCTTTCAAAGATAAAGCAGCTTCGGCTCAAACTCTATGAGCTTCCTAAATGGTTTGATATCGATACGTATGAAGACTTGCTGCAATTTCAGCAAAGGCATAAAAGCAGCGAAGCATTAAAAACGATTAAAATGATAAGGCAATGGCAGATATAGAATATGGTAAAGTCGAGCCGATGGATTCCTTTAACCGGAAACTGGTGGAGAATGTCCACCCGGCAGACTGGACGAATCCCAAGCCGGCGGATAAGTACAATCTCGTGGTAATAGGCGCCGGTACGGCAGGATTGGTTTGTGCGGCCGGAGCAGCCGGACTTGGCGCTAAAGTTGCCCTTATAGAGCGACATTTGTTGGGCGGAGACTGTCTAAACGTTGGCTGCGTGCCAAGCAAGGCACTACTCCGCTGTGCTGAAATTATTGCCGCGGCTCGCAATGCCGGAAATTACGGTGTGAAAATTGCTGGTGATATTGATGCAGATTTTGCGGCTGTAATGGAGCGAGTCAGGCGGCTTCGCAGCAGGATAAGCAGCCATGATTCGGCGATGCGTTTTAAGAATTTGGGTGTAGATGTATTTTTCGGCGAGGCTAAATTTACCGCTGCCGATACGGTCGAGATTGACGGACAGGAACTAAAATTTGTCAAAGCTGTTATTGCGACTGGTGCAAGAGCAGCCATTCCGCCGATTGAAGGATTAAATGAAGCAGGCTTTTTGACTAATGAGACGGTCTTTTCACTAACACAGCGGCCTAAAAAACTGATGGTATTGGGCGGTGGTCCTTTAGGTTGTGAAATGGCGCAGGCATTCAGACGGCTTGGCAGTGAGGTTTGTATAGTAGAGATGACCGACCATATTATGAGCAGAGAAGACGGTGACGCTGCAAAAATCGTTGCAGAAGCCTTCCAAAGAGACGGCATTGATGTTTTGCATAAATCCGAGGTAGTTAAAATTGAAATGTCTGGTCAGGAAAAAATTGTTCATATTAAAATCGATGGTGATGAAAAGAAGATAGCAGTCGAGCAAATTCTGGTGGGGGCAGGCAGAGTACCGAATGTGCAAGGACTTAATCTTGAAGCAGCGGGAGTTGAATACGACCAGCGAAAAGGTGTGAAGGTTGACGATTACCTTCGAACCACTAATAAAAACATTTTTGCGGCGGGCGACATTTGTTTGAAACATAAGTTTACTCATACTGCTGATGCTTCGGCGCGGATAGTACTTGCCAATTCGCTCTTTGGCAGCAGAAAAAAGTGGAGCAAACAGATAATTTGCTGGTGTACCTATACCAGCCCTGCGGTAGCGCATACCGGATTGTATAAATACGAAGCAAACGAAATGGGTATCGAAGTTGATACATTTATCCAACGATTTAATGAAGTTGATAGAGCGGTTACGGATGGCCGGGAAGATGGACTGATAAAAATACACGTCAAAAAAGGTACTGACAAAATACTTGGCGCAACCATTGTAGCGGAAAATGCCGGAGATATGATAAGCGAGATTACGCTTGCGATGGTTAATAAAATTGGGCTGGGCAAATTTGCTAATGTCATTCATCCATACCCTACCATAGCAGAAAGTATCAGGCATGTTGCCGATGTATATAATCGTACAAGACTTACACCCTTTATTAAAAAAATCCTCGTCAAGTGGCTGGATTGGAAATTAAAATGAAAAAGAATTATAAGATAGTTGTGTTTATAATTATAGTTTTCATTTTTATTTTTCTATTGATCTTCCTTCCTATACGTCAATGGCTGCAGAGTTTGCTTGAGTGGTCACATGGGCTTGGCTGGTTGGGAGCGGTAATAGTCATAATGATATATATCATTTCATGTATCGCCTTTTTGCCCGGTTCGATATTGACGCTTGGAGCGGGTTTTATTTTTGGAGTAATTCGCGGAACGATTGTCGTTTCGATAGGGAGCACATTAGGTGCTTGTGCGGCTTTTCTGATTGGTCGCACAATTGGCCGTGATTGGGTAGCTGAAAAAATATCGAGGAATGAAAAATTTGCCGCTATAGACAACGCGGTAGGCCGGCAGGGTTTTAAAATCGTACTGCTGACTCGTCTAAGTCCGGTTTTTCCGTTCAATCTGCTTAATTATGCCTATGGTCTGACCAAAGTGCCGTTTTACAAATATGCACTTGCTTCGTGGATAGGAATGATTCCTGGCACAATAATGTATGTTTACTTTGGAGCCGGCCTTCAAAATCTGGCCTCTGCGGCAACAGGCCGGGTGGAAACAGCAATAGCAGGACGTATTTTTTTCTGGTTAGGCATGGCCGCCGCTGTTGCTGTTACGATATTTGTAACGCATATCGCACGAAAATCGCTTAATCAGATACACTGAATTATTCAACTATAACTTTACCATCTTTTACAGCGATAGGTTTCATTTTGCCGCAATGCGAACATTTCAAATATGCCTTTCCATCTTTATCAAGCATCATTTTCATGGGTGCTTTGTGACATACCACTGGCTTGCCGTCTTTATCAACCGCTGTCAGATAAATGTCTTTGCCGCCGCTTGGATCATGTGCTATAAAATAATCATCAGGCGTAAAGTATAACGATAAATATGAATCACC
>MHXZ01000097.1 GCA_001825665.1 Planctomycetes bacterium GWF2_41_51
GGCTGACTGTTCGAGCAGAAGCGTTCTCAAATAACTACAGCATAACTGGTGGGAGTGAATTGATTTCTCGAGGCCTTTTTTCAAAATGGCCTGTGCTAAATAGAGTATATCGCCTGATTTTTTTAGTTTGAGGCAATCGCCTTTTTTAAGGCCTGCAGCATTGAATAAATCACGGGCGTGGGAACCTGTGAAGACAATGAAAATATGCTCCATTGGATTTGCCTTGTCGGCGATATAATGATGGGGCAGACCCGGTGTGAAACCGGCAATCGTGTTATTGGCAAGCAAATGCTGTTTGCTGCCGATTTTAAGCGTGCATTTCCCGGCGGTCGGGATTTCAATTACGTAGTATGGATATGTTCTTCGTCTTATTTCAAAGTCTGGTGCGCATTTTTCGAACCCGCCGAAGATTATGGCCAATTCATATTTCTTTTTGGGGTCTGTATCGAAGAAGAAATACTTCGAATGCGTTACTTTGCCTTCGAGGCAGAGAGCGAACTTGTTATCGGGTGCTTGTTGTTGGTTCATTTTTTAATATCCAAGGTTACTTTTATACATTATTATGTTACGCAGAGCTATTGACGTCAAGTAAATAAAATGAGATACTTATATTGCTTGGCCGCTGTGATTTTCACACGGTATTTGAAAGCAGGTTTATGGTTCAAAGGAAACGGAAATGAACAGGAATTCTAACGGCAATATAACTGAATCGGAATTTGTCCGGCTTGTGGGCGATGAGAGGCGCACGGGCGGGACATTGGCGAGCGTGTCACGGCACTGGCGGAATGAGAAGGAGCGATTTTTGTTTATCAGTCCGCACGACGATGATGTTGTGCTTGGTGCGGGACTTTTTATTCAGCTTGCGATTAAAGAGGGAATCCCGGTACATATTATGATTGTAACTGACGGGTCTATGGGATATTGCAGTAAAGAGCAGGAATCTGTGATTTCGGAAATTCGCAGGCAGGAAACTTATGAGTGCTATAAATCGCTCGGGGTCGCGGACGAAAATATTATATGGCTGAGCTTTCCGGATTGCAGATTGAATTATTACAGGGGACGCAGAGTCGCCGAAGCAAATGACCCAACGAAAATCGGCACATATACGGGGCTTCAAAATTCGTTTACGCACTGGCTGAGGAAGATAGCGCCGAGCCAATGTTTTTTGCCGACGTCGAGCGATTTGCATCCTGACCACAGGATTGTGCATGAAGAGTTTTTAATCAGCCTGTTTCACGCGGCGGGAAGTATCTGGCCGGAACTTGGGAACAACACGGAGTACGTTCCTTATGTTCATGAGATGGGAGTTTACTGCGATTTTCCGCAGCCGCCAAGATTGCGTGTCAGAACGTCCGCTTCGCTGCTGGAAAAAAAGCTTGGGGCTATCGGCGCATTCAAATCTCAAAAGCAGATCGGTTCATTAATCGAGATAGTGCAGAAGTCCGGGCCTTTTGAATATTTCAGGGAAATCAGCTTTAAACTTTATCAGCCTGCGTTTTATTACGATATGTTCGAGAAGAAACAGCAGATGCCATTTATCAGGTAACGTATCAATGAGAAAAATATTATATCTGGGCGATACCGCACTTGCGGAGGCGGCAAGCTATCTTGCGGGGGTAATGAATTATTTTGAAACGGATTTTGATTACGCGGAGTCGAAAAAGAAATTCGATGAGTCGTTATTAAAAAACGATTATGACGCGATTATCATAAGCGATTATCCGGCGGAAAATTTTACTGAATCGCAAATTGATAAAATAATTAAAAAAGTCAAAAGCGGAACAGGCCTTTTGATGATTGGCGGATGGGAATCGTTTACAGGTTTAAATGGGGGATACAACCATACCGCGCTGACGGAAGTTTTACCGATAATAATGGAAGATTTTGATGACAGGGCAAATTGCTCTGGGCCTTGTCTGATTGTGAGAAATCGCGAGCATATAATAACTGATTCGCTGCCGTTTGAAAATCAGGCACCGGCGGTTGGGGGATTTAATAAATTGAGACTGAAGCGATTCTGCAATGAGATACTTTCGGTAAGGCGGTTTAAAGCTGAATATAAAGATGGAAAGTTTGAATTTTTGGAAGCCGGGGATTTTCCGCTGCTTGTTACGGGCAGTTACGGAAAAGGGAATGTTGCGGCGTTCGCATCGGATGCTGCACCGCACTGGGTTGGGCCGCTGGTTGACTGGGGCGATAAACGAATAACGGCCAAGGCGGCGGGCGGGACTGAAATAGAAGTTGGAAACTGGTATGCAGAACTGTTTATAAATATGATTCGCTGGGTAAGTAAAACCGAGCGGCAGCAGAATACGGAGGCAAAATGTTAAAAGGTAATGCAATAATCGGGCAGTCAGGCGGACCTACATCGGTGATAAACGCATCGCTGGCGGGAATCGTTACGAAAGCGAAGGAATTTGACGGCATAAAAAATATTTTCGGGATGCGTTACGGCATTGAAGGATTTATGGCGGAGAATATCATTGATTTAGGCAGTGAATCTTCGGAGACGATCGCGGGATTGAAAATGCGTCCTTCGAGCGCGCTGGGTTCGTGCAGGCATAAACTACAGGATGAAGATTTGCCGAAGATTTTGGATTTGCTGAAAAAATATGATATCCGATATGTTTTCCTCATCGGCGGCAATGATACGATGGACACAATTCATCGAATTGAAACATACGCTGCGGAAAATAATTATGAACTGGCGGGTATCGGGGTTCCGAAAACGGTTGATAATGACCTTTTCGGGACAGACCACACGCCGGGGTTTCCGAGCGCGGCGAGATATATCGCGCTTTCAGTTTTGCAGGCCGGGATTCTGGCAAAGGATATGCAGAAGGTTGACCAGTTCGTAATATTCCAATGTATAGGCAGAAAAGCGGGATGGCTGCCTGCGGCGGCAACACTTGCAAAAAAAGAAGCATCGGATGCGCCGCATATTTTGTGTCTGCCGGAGCGGGTTTTTGAAAAAGAAAAATTTCTCGCTGAAGTAAAAAGATGTTATAATGATTTCGGTTTCGTTTCGGTAGTTTGCGGAGAAGGTTTGGAATATGCGGATGGAACCGCGGTTTCAGCTTCTCAGGTAAAAGATAAATTTAACAATGTCGAATTCGGCGCGATGGGCGGAACAAGCGTTGCAGTTGCGCTGCACAGGATGATTTCCGGCAATCTTGGTTTCAGAGGCGAATTTCAGATTACCGAATCGCTGCCGATGTGTGCTTCTGACCGGGCGGTGCTGCTTGATATCGAAGAAGCGTTTGCGGCGGGAAAAGGCGCCGTTGAACTTGCGGAAAAAGGCAAAACTGGATTGATGGTTACGCTGAACAGAAGGCCGGGCAAAAAATACGAATTTTTTACCGGCTCGATAGGCTTGAAGGAAGTTGCGATTAAAGCGAAACCAATGCCGGATGAGTTTATCAGCAGAGACGGATTTTCTGTAACAGATGCGTTTATGGATTATGCGCGGCCGCTGATTGGGCCGATGCCGGAATATGCGAAACTAAATTATAAAAAATTTAATTAGAAGCTAAGGAGAAACAGATGAATAATGATAAAAAATACTCGCAGTTCGCACTTGTTCGTGAAATGATGGAGACGCCGGACATACTTCGAAAATTCAAATTGAATGGTATTGATGAAGTTGTCAATTCAATCAAACAAAACGGAAGTCTCTTTTTTACAGGTGAAGGTTCGAGCAGAATTTTCCCGGCGAAGAACGCGATGTACGCGGCGAGAAGAGCGGGAAGCAATTTGAATCTTGCAACTGACGGCGGACTTCAGTCATGCTCTTATGACCTTGCGGCATTTACGGTTTTCGGGGCATCCAACAGCGGACAAACAAAAGAAGTAATTCGGCTGTTCGAGCGGCTGAATACAGTTAATCATAAAAAACTTTACGCACTGACAGCGAATAAAAATACCAAACTCGAAACGCTTGCAAAGCAGACATTTATTCTAAAATGTGAAAAGGAACAGGCGGTCGCGGCTACGAAAAGCGTCGCGGAGCAGGCATTGTTTTATCAGGCACTTCTTGCAGCAATAAAAGGTTCATCGCTTGAGAAGAAACTGCCGCAGCTTGCGGATGCGTTTAATACAGCGCTGACGATGGAAATAAAACCTGAGATAACGAAGGCAATCGCGGCTGCACATACGATTTATTTCGCAGGCAAAAATGACGGAGTTGCCGAAGAGTTGACTTTAAAGACTAATGAAATTACACGCAAGAAGAGCGATTTTCTGGAAGGCACTTACGCAGTGCACGGCATCGAAGAAGTAATGACGGCCAATGATGTTGTTATACTAATTGACCCGTTTAAGAGCGAACTTGAAAAGATTAAGCAGACCCTTGTTGACGGTGTGGGATTAAAAGTATTCGCGGTCAGCGATGAAGAAACTATCTTCCCGACAATTAAAATACCGGACATCGGCGAGCTTTCGAATTATGTATATCTTGCGGCTGGCTGGAACATACTTGTTGAAGTGGGCGTTGCGCTGAATATAAATCTCGATAAACCGCAGCGAGCAAGAAAAGTTGGGAACGAGTTTGTAGGATAACAAGAAACCTGCTTTTATTTGCAAATATTATCTCCGCAATTTGTCGATAACAACGGATTGCGGAGTTTTTTATAATTCAGCGATATCGACGTTTTTGGCGGCGGCGGTTTCGTCTAATCGGCCGACGGGAGTTGTAACCGGAGCGGCTTTGAGCTTTTCAGGTTCATTCTCCGCAAGTTTCGCAAGTTCAATCATCGTTTCGATAAACATATCGAGCGTTTCCCTGCTCTCGGTTTCGGTCGGCTCAATCATTATCGCTTCTTTAACTATCGATGGGAAATAAACTGTGGGCGGATGAAAACCTCTGTCTATTAATCCCTTTGCGATGTCTATCGCATGGATTCCATTTGCCATTTGTCTTTCGGCACTGAAAACACATTCGTGCTTGCAGGTCTGACCGAAAGGCAGGCTGTAATAATCTTTTAATTTTTCCTTTATATAATTTGCGTTCAAAACAGCATTTTCAGAAACGGCTTTCAAACCATCTCGGCCGAGCATTAAAATATAAACATACGCACGAAGAATAATGGCGAAGTTGCCGTAGAACGGCGCGATATAACCAATCGATTTGGGTCTATCGTATTCGAGCGCGAAAGTTCCGTCGTTTCTTTTTACGACGAGCGAGACGGGCAGGAAATCGAGCAGCTTTTGAATAACGCCAACGGGCCCTGCGCCGGGGCCGCCTCCGCCGTGAGGAGTTGCGAAAGTTTTGTGCAGATTCAAATGAACAATATCGAAGCCGAAATCGCCGGGGCAAGCTTTGCCGACAATGGCATTGAGATTTGCGCCATCGTAATAACAAAGGCCATCGACTGAATGAATTATATCGCATATTTCTTTTATATTTTTTTCGAAAATGCCAAGTGTATTGGGACAAGTGAGCATCAGCCCCGCCGTTTCAGAATTGACCAATTTTTTCAATTCATTGACATCCATCATCCCTTCGCTGTCGGATGGCACTGTAACGACTTTATAACCTGCAATGGCTGCGCTAGCGGGATTTGTACCGTGGGCGCTGTCAGGAATCAGAACGGTTGTTTTTTTATTTCCTTTGTCGCGATGATAAGCGGCCATAATCATAATGCCGGTAAGTTCGCCGTGAGCGCCGGCCATTGGCTGCATTGTAAAACCGGCCATAGCTGTCAATTCACAAAGGAATTTATCCATATCATACAGAACTTCGAGCGCGCCCTGGGTAAGCATACCGCCGCGGCGAAGCTGAGGCATAAGCGGATGAAGATGCGCAAAGCCGGGATATGCCGCTATTCTTTCTGCGGCTTTGGGATTGTATTTCATCGTGCAAGAGCCGAGCGGATAAAAATTTGTATCGACTCCGAAATTCCTGCGTGATAGTTCCGTGAAATGCCTGACGACGTCAAGTTCACTTAATTCTGGCAATTTAGCATCGGAGCTTCGTAAAAATTCTTTCTTAATATGAATTGTATTAGGAACATCGCTTGAAGGCGGCATTACGCCTTTGCGACCGCTTACGCTTTTATCATATATCAATTTCATAGTACAGCCTCCAGTGATTCGGTAAGCATACCGATTTGCTGTTTGGTCCTTTTTTCTGTAACGGCTATCAACAGCGAATTTTCCATACCTTCGTAATACCTGCTCAATGGGAAACCAGCAGCGAAACCTTTATCAATCAGTTTGCCTGCTATCTCGGCGGCGTTTGCGGGCAGTTCGAGAACAAATTCATTGAAAAACCATTTAGCGCCAAATCGGGATTTAACGCCTTTTATAGCAGTCATTTTCTGCCAGGCATAACTTGCCTTATCGGCACATAACTGCGCGGTTTGCTTTAAACCATCTTTGCCGAGCAGAGATGAATATACCAAAGCCGTTAATGCGCAAAGCGCTTCATTTGAACAGATGTTCGACGTCGCTTTGTCGCGGCGAATATGCTGCTCGCGAGCCTGAAGAGTCAGTACGAAACCCGTTCTGCCCTGATTATCTTTTGTTCTTCCGACGATTCGGCCGGGCATTTTTCGCACATAATCTTTTTTAGTTGCCATAAAGCCAAGATACGGCCCGCCGAAAGACATCGGCAAGCCAAGGCTTTGACCTTCACCGGTAACGATATCAGCACCCATCGCGCCGGGAGTTTTCAAAATGCCAAGTGAAATCGGGTAGCAGGATACAATCAGCAGAGCGCCTTTTTTATGAGCAGCTTCGGCCAAGTCGGTGAAATCATCGACACAGCCAAAGAAATTCGGATTCTGGACAATTACGGCAGCGGTGTTATCGTCGAGTTTTTCGAGGAGAGCTTTTCTGTTAATCAGGCCCTGGTCATTTTTGGTTTCCTGAAGTTCGATGCTGAGATTTTTAGTATATGAATGAATCATAACGCGGTAAATGGGATTGACGCTGTCATCGATGAGAATTTTATTTCGGTTTGTGATTCGCAGCGCCATCATCATCGCTTCATATAAAGCTGTACCACCATCGTAAAGCGATGCGTTTGCGGCCTGCATTTCGGTGAGTCTGCAAATAAGCGACTGATATTCGAAAATCGCCTGCAAAGTGCCCTGCGATATTTCCGGCTGATAAGGCGTATAAGCGGTATAAAACTCGCTCCTGCCGATAATCGCATAAACGGCGGACGGAATGAAATGGTCGTAGAAACCGCCGCCGAGAAAACATGTCAGGTCGATATGATTTTTTGCGGCAAGATCTGCGAGACGATTGCGGACATCGAACTCGCTCATACCATCAGGCAGATTAAACTTCTTTTCAAGAAATTCCTTCGGAATATCCGCGAAAAGACCATCCATCGAAAGACCGATTTGGGCGAGCATTTGTTTCTGCTGCTCTTGAGTATTTGCAATGAAAGACATTTGTACCTCTGAGTTAAATGCTCTTCAAATATTCTTCGTATTGTGCGGCGGTCATCAGGTGCTTTGTGTCCGGATTGGAAACTTTTAGTTTGCAAAGCCAGCCTGCTTTGAAGCAATCCTGATTGATAAGTTCCGGCTGTGATGAAAGTTCGTCATTGACTTGCGATACTTCGCCGGCCAGCGGACTGTAAACATCGCTTGCGGCCTTGGAGCTTTCGACTACGGCAGCAACATCGTGAACATTCAATTTCTTTTTCAAAGCCGGGAGTTCGACAAAAGTAATTTCGCCGAGAGAATGCTGAGCGTAATCCGTGATTCCAATTGTGGCAGTATCGCCGTTAATCTGTGCCCATTCGTGGTCTTTCGTATAAAAAAGATTTTCCGGTATCATATAAACTCCGTAAATTCGTTTATCGGTTGCGACGCTGGTTTCGTAATACGTATTACGGTTACGTATTGAACGACGATTCACGATTGACGCAACCGAAACGAGCTTCACAACCGCTACCGTTTAACTTTATTAAAACTTTTCAAACCTTTCTATTACCAGGCCTTTGATGTCTGTTGTCAATTTTTCACCTAATGCGACTTTTTCCTTCCTGCCCTGCTGGATGTGGCCTGCGTTTCTGGCAAGATAATAAATACCGACGGAATTACCCGGCGAATTAAATTCTTTCTTTATAAGTGCCAATGCAATTTGCTTATCTCCAGCCGCGGCACAGCTTAAAACCTGTCCGATGCAGATTCCGTCATCATCCAAGATTCCATCCAATTGCCTGATTGGCCTGATTCCTTTGCCGCCATCGAATTTCAATCTTGCGACTTCGGTATCATAATCTGTTTTTTTCGCAATCGCGTCTTTGCCGATGAAATTATCTTTCTGCAATTTAACCGCCCAGCCGTAACCTGCCTGGAAAGGCGAAATATTAAAATCGCCGTCAAGTTCGTGGCCATATAACGGCAGTCCCGCTTCTATTCTTAAACTGTCTCTCGAACCCAGTCCGCAGGGAATAATGCCGAGATTTTTTCCTGCTTCAAGAATTGTATCCCAAAGCAGAGACGCTTTTGCAGGATGAACGAAAAGTTCAAAACTGATTTTTGAGCCTGTATAACCGGTAGATGAAATAATCAAATCGAGGTCTTTTGTTTTGCCGTAAGTAAATGATAAAGATTTAAGGCCGCTTACATCAACGCCGAAAATATTTTTCACACATTGAGCGGAAGCAGGTCCCTGCAGAGCAATATCAACTCTGCCATCAGGTAAAGATGCATCTTTCAGATCAGAAACTTCAACCTGACCTGCTTGATTTTTTACGATCCAGTCTTTAACTTTCTGTTCATTTGACGCATTGGCGACCAACATAAAATTATCATCAGCGATGCAATAAACTATGACATCGTCGATGATATTTCCGGCTGTGTCGAGGACATAACCGTATTGAGCTTTGCCGGGTTTGAGTCTTGATACATCATTGGTTATGAGAGCATTGAGAAAATTCATTGCGTCTTTGCCTGCGATTTTCAGAACCGCCATGTGCGTACAGTCGAAAAGCCCGGCAGTTGTACGAACGGCCTTGTGTTCTTCACTGATGGATTTATACCACAGGGGCATCATCCAGCCCGCAAAGGGCACAATCTGAGCCTTGCCGGCAAGAGCGGCGTGCTTTTCGAACAAAACTGTCTTTTTCACATCTGTCATTTTCGGGAAAAACTCCGCTTTTGAATATCGCTTAGCGGAATAGTGCTAAATTTAAGCAAAAAAATTACATTGTCAAACAGAAATTTCAAAACTTGTACTTTACGGCTCAATCCGGTATCCTAATAATATGGCAGCGGAAATTATAGAAGTAAAAGACCCAATCAGGGACATAGAAAAACTCAAAAAATGCGCCGAATGCATCGACAGCGGCGGGCTGGTTGTTTTTCCAACTGAAACCGTTTATGGAATTGCCTGCCGGGCGGAAAAAAAAAGCATAGAACGGCTCGATGAAGTAAAACAGAGAAATATTGAAAAAAGATATACCCTGCACATCGGCGATAAGAACAAACTTTCGGATTTCGTACCAAATCTGACCCCGCCTGTAAAAAAACTTGTGCGGAACGCCTGGCCGGGCCCACTGACGATTGTTTTTGAAATAGGCGCCAACGATATTGAGAAACTAAAAGAAAAACACGGCGGGGAAACTGTCGAACTTCTTTATAAAGACAGCAGCATTGGAGTTCGCTGCCCTGACGAACCGGTTGCCGAGACACTTTTGAATCTTTGCAAATATCCGGTCGTCGCGCCGAGCGCCAATACAGCAGGCCAGCCCCCCGCCACCGAAGGAAGGCAGGCTTATGAACAAATTGGCGACTTTGTCGATATAGTGATTGATTCAGGCACATGCAAGTTCGAAAAAAGCAGTACCGTAGTAAAAATTTCACCTTCCGGCCTTGGAATTTTGAGGGTCGGAGCCTTTTCTGAAAGACAAATTCGAAAAATGTACAAGTTAAACATTCTATTCGTATGCAGCGGAAACACCTGCAGAAGCCCAATAGCCGAGGCGATGGCAAAGAAATTTTTAGCCGAAAAATTTGGCTGTAATATTGACCAATTGGAGGATATGGGGTATAAAATTGAATCCGCAGGCGTTTTGGCAATGAACGGAATTGCCGCAAGTGACGGCAGTGTAATGTTTTGCGAATCAAGGGGCGCAGATTTGAGCAAACATAAAAGTCAGAGGCTTACGGTCGAAAAAATTAAGTCTGCCGATTATATTTTTGCGATGTCAAACGGGCACAAAGATGCTATAATGCAGCTCTGCTCGCAGGCGGAACGGAAATGTATGCTGCTGAAGGAAGACGCAGAGATAGACGATCCCATCGGCGGCGATTACGAAGCTTACAAATTTTGCGGTGAAATCATTGAAAAAGCAGTCAATGACAGGATGAGTGGGCTTTTCAAATAACTCAACTTCCGAAATTCGGGAAGCAGGAATTGAAAGCTTTTACAGATAAGGATATTTTAATTTTACAGGTGTCGGGATGAATGTAGCAGTTGCAAATGACCATAGAGGTATTGAAGCAAAAGAACAGATAAAAGCCATAGTGTCTGAATTGGGGCACAGCTGCCTGGATTTGGGCACAAACAATGACGCTCCGGTCGATTATCCGGATTTGGCTTTTCTGGCAGCTTCCTCTGTCGCCACAAAGAAGGCGGACAGGGCAATCCTCATTTGCGGAACTGGTATCGGCATGTGCATCGCGGCTAATAAGGTTGACGGCGTTCGCGCAGCGCTTTGCTACGACGAACTTAACGCCCGAATCAGCAGACAGCATAACGATTCGAATATTCTGTGCCTCAGCGGCGATTTGCTCGGCTCGCAGGTACTCAGGAAGATAGTCGAAGTCTGGCTTGTAACTGAATTTTCAGGCGGCAGACATCAAAGAAGAGTAAATAAAATTTCCGCTATCGAACAAGGGATGGACCCAAGCGCTATAAGTAAGCAATAAGCCCGGAACTGACGCGAATATCGGAATTTTACATTTCTGCTTTTTTCACAAAAGATTGAAAAACACTGCATTTGTGATTACAATCATTCTTTTAATCGAGATTTCTTTGCTGCGCTTGCAATGGCACGGCTTTTTACAGGAGTTTTAAATGGCAAAAACACTTACATATAAAATACTCGAAAAACATCTCGTTGACGGTAGTTTGGAAAAATCATCGCCAATCGGGATTAGAATCGACCAGACCCTCACACAGGATGCGACGGGAACAACGGCGTTTCTGCTATTCGAATCGATGGGAATCGAACGCGTAAAAGCCCAGACCGCTGTCAGCTATATCGACCATAATATGTCGCAGTTCGGGCCGGAAAATCATAACGACCATTTATACCTGCAAAGCGTCGCGGCGAAAAAAGGCGTATATTTTTCCCGGCCGGGAAATGGAATCTGTCACCAGGTCAATCTCGAACGATTCGGCAAACCCGGCGCAACACTTCTCGGCAGCGATTCACACACCCCGACCGGAGGCGGTATCGGAATGCTCGCTATCGGTGCAGGCGGTCTCGATGTCGCCGTTGCTATGGGAGGCGGAGCGTTTTATCTTAACTGCCCGAAAGTCATTGGAGTGAAACTTACCGGCACACTGAAGCCTTGGGTTGCAAGCAAAGATATAATTTTAAAACTGCTTAGTATCCTGACAACAAAAGGAAACGTAGGATGCGTAGTAGAATATTTCGGCCCCGGCGTTGCCACACTTACCGTTCCGCAAAGAGCGACTGTTACAAATATGGGCGCAGAATTGGGCGTAACGACGAGCGTTTTCCCATCGGATGAACAGACGAAAAAATTTCTTGCCGCTCAAAAAAGAGAAAATGATTATCAACCCCTTGCCGCTGATGAAGGATGTGAATATGACCGTGTAATCGAAATTGACTTGTCGCAACTTGAAGCAATGGCCGCGTGTTCACCTTCGCCGGACAATATAAAAACTATAAAATCGCTTGCGGGAACAAAAGTAAATCAGGTCATCATCGGAAGCTGTACAAATTCAAGCTTTACGGATTTGATGATGGTTGCAAAAGTTCTCAAAGGCAGAACAATTAATCCATCTGTCGAGTTTGCAATCGCTCCCGGCAGCAAACAGGTTATGAATATGCTCGCGGCCAATGGTGCATTAGGCGATATCATCGCTGCCGGCGCGAGAATTCTCGAATCATCCTGCGGCCCATGCATAGGCCAAGGCTTTTCACCGGCTGATAATGTAATTTCTGTAAGAACATTCAACCGGAACTTCGCGGGAAGAACCGGAACGAAAAATGATATGGTATTTTTGACAAGCCCGGAAATTGCGGTTCTAACAGCTTTAAAAGGCGAAATTATTGAACCTGAAAAGAGCGGCATAGAATTTCCGAAAATAGAAATGCCGTTTGAATTCACGGTTGATGACAATATGATTCAAAAACCGCTTGCAACTAAAGATGCAAAGAAATCGCAGGTAATCCGCGGTTCAACAATCGTCGTTCCCGAAGCTGCGTCAAAACTGGCTGATGATTTAAAAGGCAAAGTCCTTCTCAAATGCGGCGACAAAATCACAACAGACCACATTATGCCTGCAGGCGCATTTCTGAAATACCGTTCGAATGTCCCGGTATATTCGCAATATGTTTTTAACTGCTTCAACGAACAGGGCAAACCGACATTCGCGCAGCGCGGCCTTGAATTAAAGAAAAACGGAATTGCGGGAATCGTAATTGCATCGGAAAGTTACGGCCAAGGCTCAAGCAGAGAACACGCTGCACTTTGTCCGATGTACCTCGGCGTTAAAATGATTATCGCAAAGAGCATCGAAAGAATTCACAAGGCGAATTTGATTAACTTCGCGCTTTTGCCTGCGGAATTTGAAAATCCGGCAGACTACGACAAAATTAACGCAGACGATGAACTTGAAGTAAAGAATCTTAACGATGCGATTAAGTCATCTGATTTTGTTATGGTAAAAAATAAAACCTCCGGCTTCGAATTCAAATGCAAATTAAATTTATCATCACGCGATAGAAAAATTCTGCTGGCGGGAGGATTATTGAATTTTACGAAAAAGTAGGAGCTATATAGTTGTTAGTCACTGGTTGATAGTCGCTAGTAAGCAATAGCAAAAATCGAATATTAAAAATCAAAATGACAAATAAAAATTTAAAAAGCCTTTTAGAAAATTACTTCGTTTCAAAGAAAGCATGATCGTTTGAGAAAAATTACTAATAATATTTTGGTTGTGCTGACCTTTTTATCTGTGGTTTTCATTCCACCTATTATGTTGCTTTATATTGTATCAGGCCTTGTAATAGGTTTTAGAAAAGGATTTAGGCCGAAAAGCCTAAGCTTTCAGCTCCTTATCTTTTCTTCAGTATTTCTTGTTTTATCTGTCTTATTTTTTATTTTTGTGGCGATACCAGTAGCGCAACAGCATGAAGAAAGCGAGAAACTCTATTCGGCTTCTTACAATTTGCGGATAGTTCGACAAGCTTTAATTAATTATGTCAAGTCTAACAACGACATACTACCTTCTTCGGAAAGGTGGTGTGATGAGTTGTTGGCTTATGATGAAAACCTATCAAAAGCTAATTTTAAACATCCTGCTGATCCTAACTGGGTTATTGCGATGAATCGGAATGTCGCCAGGAAAAACTTTGGAAAATTGCCTAATGAAGTGGTTTTACTTTTAGAGGCAAAAGGAGATTGGAATACAGCGATAGACCAAAATAATATTACAAGGGATACAGACAGACGATTTATTAATATAATTCTGAAAGATGGAACAATTCAAGATTATTGGCTGCCAGAACGGGGCATAAAAAAAGGAATGTTTCATGAAAGATATGTACCTGTTATATGGATGAATGATTAATTTTATCCACAAGCATATCAGACATAATAAGGGGATTAAATAACAGCGAATAATCGATTTGAGTTCATTATTTGAATGTGTTAAAATAAAAATCAAATGAGCGAAAAAATAATAACAATATTTGGTTCTTGCAGAATTAAAGAAGGAGACATTGCGTTTGAGCTTGCCTTTGAACTCGGCGGGCTTTGTGCGGATGCGGGGTTTGCAATCGCTAACGGCGGATATAATGGCGTAATGCTGGCGGCGGCTAAGGGTGCGAAACTGGCAGGCGGAAAGACAATCGGCGTAACCTGCGCAGCTTTCGGCAAAAAAGGGCCTAATGAATTTGTCACCGATACAATCGTAACCCAAAATCTCACCGAAAGAGTCGCCAAACTTGTTGAAATCGGCGATGCTTATGTGGTTTTGCCGGGCGGGACGGGGACGCTGCTCGAGTTTGCGGATATCTGGGAATCGGCAAACAAAGGCTTTGTAAATCCCCAAAAACCGATTATAATTATCGGCGAGTTCTGGAAGCCGTTAGTGGAACTGATGGCAAAAGACGACCCGCGAACCGGCAAGTGTATTTTGACTGCTGACGGGCCGCAATCGGCTGTGAAATTGATAAAGGAATATTTTTCAAAATGAAAAAGCTTATCTTAATCCAGATTATTTTACTGTCGGGTTTTTGCCTTGCGCAGGAAAGCTCATTTCGCAAAGCGGTTCCTGTTCGCGACGGCTTTATGCTCGACGGCATCGACGGCAAAATCACCAATCATAACGACCAATGGTTTTTTACAGCTTATGAGCCAACGACCGACGGCAGAGGTGTTATGACGACTCCGGCGGAAATCCTGCCTTCGAGTACGCTCGAAAAATTGACCAAGATGATGACGGAAGGAAATGATACTTTTCGAATCTGGGGGAAACTTACAACATACAACGGCCGCAATTATATTTATCTTTCTTACTTTTTGCAGGTGGCCGATGTCGTCGTTGAGGTTAACGAACCTAACGATCCCAATAAACCTGTAGAAAAAAAAGACGCGAATGAAACTCAAATCATACCTGAAGAAGCGCTTGCACTGCTCAAGCCCAAGCGGGTCATAAATCTGACGGAACTTCGAAGGCCCGAAGGCGTTGAAGCCGATGGGATACTTTCCGACAGGACAGGTTTTCTGGAACAGACGAAAGACGGTGTATATTTCGGTTTTGATGCGATGGGCAGAAATGTCAATTTGCTCCAACTGCCGATGCTCAAATGCGAAGAGCTTGAGAGAATTGAAAAACTTCAAAAGGAAACAGCGTTTCCGATAAGATTCAAAATTTCGGCAATCGTAACGAGATATAACGGCAGAAACTTCCTGCTTGTTCAGCAGGCGAGAAGACTTTACACACACGGCAATTTCGGAAGATAATATTTGGAAAAATTACAAAAAATATTTATATCGCAGAAAACTGAAAAAAAGTTTAATGAAAAACTGTCTGTTTTCCGTAATAAAATCATAAACGCTCCCCTGCTCAAAGAAATAGATTGCAAAAAGGTAAGAAAAATAATTAAAGACGTTCAGCAAAAGCGGGACAAAGCTGTTTCTGAATATACGAGAAAATTCGACAATGTAAAACTGACATCAAACGCATTCAAAATTTCCCAGCACGAATTAGATGCCGCTCATAAGAGTATCGATGGGAAACTTCTGGCCTCGATAAAAAAGAGCATTAAAAATGTTCGGCAGTATCAAAAGCAGATTTTCATCGGCAAAAATAAAAAATTCAGCGGCACAGGGGTAAAATATACTCCCATAGAAAGAGTCGGCATCTGTGTTCCCGGCGCATCTGCTCCCCTGCCTTCGACGGTAATAATGACGGCAGTTCCCGCTCAGGTTGCCGGAGTGAAGGAAATTGCGGTTGTTTCTCCGCCCCGTTTTAACGGCAGCATTCATCCTGTGATTTTAGCGACATGCAGAGAATTGGGCATAAATGAAATTTATCGTATCGGAGGAGTACAGGCTGTCGCGGCTCTTGCTTATGGAACTCCGGCAATTCCGAGAGTATTTAAAATTGTCGGCCCCGGTAATAGCTGGGTACAAACTGCCAAAAAGGAAGTTTTCGGTCAGGTCGATATCGATTCTGTCGCGGGACCGAGCGAAGTTTTGATTATCGCCGACAAAAACGCCAACCCAGAATTTATCGCCGCCGATATGCTCAGTCAGGCCGAACACGCGCCCGGCAGCGCGGTGCTGTTCACCGATTCGCAACAGCTCGCTTACGATGTTCTCGGGCATCTCACTATCCAGTGCAAAAATCTTTCAAGATCACAGGAAACAATTAACTGCCTTAAAGGTTTCAGTCTCATAGCCTGTTTCAGGAATATGAAAGAAATAATCACAGCAGCAAATAGTTTCGCATCAGAACATTTACAGATACAATGCGGCAAAAACAGCAGACAAGTCGCTGACAAAATTAAAAATGCCGGCGCGATTTTCATCGGCGAATACAGCCCTGTTGCGACAGGTGATTATTTCGCAGGGCCAAGTCATACCCTCCCGACCGGCGCAAGCGCAAGATTTTTCA
Source organism: Planctomycetes bacterium GWF2_41_51 (assembly GCA_001825665.1). Lineage (GTDB taxonomy): Bacteria > Planctomycetota > Phycisphaerae > Sedimentisphaerales > UBA12454 > UBA12454. Next base: position 16,345 of record MHXZ01000097.1, read on the forward strand.
GTCCGTTAAGCAGTAATGATTTCATCAAATCAACAAGCATAATTGAATATAGTGAGGGTATGCTCAAAAAAAGTGCTGATGATATAATTCGCATCGCCGAAGCCGAAGGTCTTGATGCCCACGCAAAGAGCGTAAAGATCAGACTAAAGAAATAATTATATCTCCCAGTTTAATCTTTCAGCATTTTTATAATAAAATCTGCCCAAAAGATGCGCAGCAACCATCAACAGGTAAATTTTAATAAATCGCGCAAAGCCAATCCCGATTGTAAACAAGACAATATTCCCCACCGCTGCTTTTGTGAAAAAAAATCTAAAGTATTGAATCGCGAATATAGATGCCCATAAAGCCAGAACCAGCGGCACATAATAAAGAAATGTTTTTAATACCGATTTGATAAGCAGAATAGGATTTAAACCGAGTATCGAGCTGTGCATAATAATTGACAGCAGACCCATAGGAAATACCGCAGCGCTTGCGGCCAACACATAATAGAAAATTTTATCAGGCTTGCTATACTCAGGAAAAAATAATAAGAAATCCAGGATACCATCGGGTTCATTATATTGATATAAACGAATAAAAGGCAAAATTAAAAAAAATAAAAAACAGCCTATTGTCCTCAACATCATAAAAAATGTTTCGCCCAGACTTGAATATTCGCTGACATTCACCGACAGGCGAACATAGCCTTCTGCGCTGTTTCGCACACATTGGCAAATATAAAAATACGCGTACAAATTTATCACTAAAATAATCAGAGAACCTGTCAAAGATATAAATAGCCCTATCACAGGCCAGGGCATCATAAAAAGAGAAAGGCACATAATCAGAAACGGAATTCCCGCCATAATAAGAATCATCGAAATGCCTGTTGCGTTAAGCGGATAAAAAAACACATCGATAAACCAGGGGAATTTTCGTTTTAAATCTTTTTCATCTTTCTCATCTTTAAATTCTTCATTCAAAGTATTGACGAAAGGTTCAGGCACATCGTTTGTAAACTTCGGTTTTTGAAGTTCAGGCGGGAGAAATTCTTTATTCGATGATGGAATTGTTACAACGGAATTGCATTTGGAACATTTACCTTTTTTGCCCGCACAATTATCAGGCGCGGAAAACCACTTCCCACAGTTTTGGCAATCAAAGTAAATCATAAATTATGCGAAAAATCCAGGCTTGCTGCTACTTTCTCAATTTCGCTTTGACAAGTTCGGCCGCTCTGGCAAGTGCATCGTCGATTTTTGACGGGTCTTTTCCGCCTGCCTGCGCCATCTGCGGTCTGCCTCCGCCTGCACCTGCAACTATTGGCGCGATTTCCTTAACAATATCGCCCGCTTTCAAACCTTTGGCGACAAGGTCATCGGTGACACCTGCAAGCAGCGTAACTTTGTCGTCCGCTTCGGCCATTCCAAAAACTACAACGGCAGTTCCGACTTTCTGCTTTATCATATCAATCGCCGTGCGAACCTGTTCAATCGGTGTATTTTCAATTTTGCTTATCACGACAGAAGCGGCTGCGATTATTTCCGCATTGTCGAGCAGTTGCCTTGCCTTATCGAGAAAATTCGTTCCATTATTTACCGGCGCCGATTTTAACTGCTTTGCGAGTTTCTTATTTTCATCGATAAGTTTATTCACGCGCACAGGCAGTTCCTGCGCTTTTGCTTTTAGAGTTTGCCCAAGCTGTTCGATGATTTCACTTCGCTCGGCGTAATAATCCAAAAGACCATTTCCGGTCAGTGCAGTAATTCTTCGCACGCCCGCAGAAATGCTTTCTTCTTTAATTATTTTCAGGCCGATGATTTTTCCGGTATTATCGACGTGCGTTCCGCCGCAGAATTCCCTGCTGAACGCCTGCGAAAGATTCTTTTCATCCGGAGCGCCGACTCCAATCACGCGAACTGTGTCGCCATATTTTTCATTGAACAACGCCATCGCGCCAAGTTTTTTCGCTTCATCTATCGGCAGCACAACCGAAGTTACCGGCAGGCTTTCCCTGATTTTATCGTTTGCAAGTTTTTCAACCTGCTTGATTTCTTCCTGCGAAAGTGCTTTCGGCGTTGTAAAATCGAACCGCAGATATTCCGGACTTACGAGACTGCCCTGCTGCGCGACATTTCTGCCGAGAGTCTGCTGCAATGCCCACTGCAGAATATGCGTGGCCGTATGATTTTTTCTGCTCTGCTGACGAGACTGGTCAACGATTGCATTGACTTCATCACCGACTTTCATTGAGCCATTTATCAGCTTGCCTTTATGAATGGCGCAGTCAGCCATTTTCTCTGTCATCTCAACAGCAAATTCGCCTGCTGAACATTTTATAATTCCCTTGTCTCCGACCTGTCCGCCCGACTCCGCATAGAAACAAGTCTTCTCAAGCACAATCGCGACGTCATTTCCTGTAGTCAGAATACCGCTGTTTTTAAAGCCGCTCTGGTCAATAAAGCCAATTACTTTTGTTCGTATATTTTCTCTATCATATTTCGCGCTGTCATCCGTCGCCGGAAGCTGCACATCCGTAACAATCTGAATGCCGGTTGTTTTTTGCGCCGCTCTTGCGCGTTCTCTTTGTTCTTCCATCAGCTTTTCAAAGCCCGCAGTATCGACCTTCAAATTCTGCTCTCTCGCCATAAGCTGCGTTAAATCGAGCGGAAAGCCAAACGTATCGTAAAGCTGAAACGCATCTGCGCCGCTGATAGTTCCTGTGCTTTTACCTTTTTGAGCGGCTTCGGCAAAAATTTCAAGACCTCTGTCGAGCGTTCTGCCGAAACTTTCTTCTTCCGACCTGATAACTGTTTTTACAAGTTCGCCGCGCTGCTTGATTTCATCAAATGCGTGCCCCATCAAATTTATAACTACATCGACAAGCCTGTAAATAAATGGTTCGTGCATATCGAGTGTTCGGCCGAAACGTGCGGCTCGTCTCAAAATTCTGCGAAGCACATATCCCCTGCCGTCATTGCTCGGAGTACAACCGTCAGTTATCGCAAAGACAAGCGTTCGCAAATGGTCTGCAATCACGCGAAACGCAATATCTTTTTTCTCCATCGTGCCTTCATACCGCTGATTGCACAATATGCCAATCGCATTTAGAATTTGTGTGAATAAATCCGTATCGTAATTCGATTGTTTGCCTTGCAGGATGCGCGTTATTCTTTCAAGGCCCATTCCCGTATCGACATGCTTCGCGGGTAATGGTGACAACTTGCCGCTGCTGTCGCGATTAAACTGAATGAAAACAAGATTCCAGATTTCAATTACGCTGGGATTATCTTTATTTATAAATGGAGCGCCGGATTTATCAGGCGTCCCATCATAATGTATCTCGCTGCATGGCCCGCAGGGACCGCTGTCGCCCATTTCCCAGAAATTATCTTTTTTATTTCCCTTGTGAATCCGTTCTTCAGGCAAAAACTTAAGCCACAAATTTCGTGCTTCATCATCAGGCGCAAGACCATCGTGCTCATCGCCCTGAAAATAAGTCGCGTGCAGTCTCGACGGGTCGATTCCCCAACGCTGCGTTAAAAGTTCCCACGCCCATTCGATTGCCTCGGCTTTGAAATAATCGCCGAAAGACCAGTTGCCCAGCATTTCGAAAAATGTATGATGATAGGTATCTGTTCCGACATCTTCGAGGTCGTTGTGCTTACCGCCGGCGCGGATGCACTTCTGACTGTTTGCAGCGCGTTTGTAATCTCTGCTGCCTGTACCGAGGAAAACATCCTTGAACTGATTCATTCCCGCGTTTGTGAACAGCAGCGTTTCGTCGCCAATCGGCACAACCGGCCAGCTCGGAACAAAAGTATGTTTTTTTTCTATAAAGAAATCAATGAACGATTTTCGTATTTGTGCTGCTGTCAACATTTGCGTTTACGCTTTCACTCCTACTGCGGTGAGAATTTTATCGCTGATTTCTTTGGTTAATTTTTTATCTTCGATAAGAAGTTTTTTGGCGTTTTCTCTGCCCTGACCTAATTTTGTTTCGCCGTAGAGCAGCCATGCGCCGCTTTTGGCGATAACGCCGCATGTACAGCCAAGGTCAATCAAGTCGCCTTCATAGCTTATGCCGCCGTCGAACATGATATCGAATTCAGCTTCACGGAAAGGCGGCGCGATTTTATTTTTTACAACTCTTGCACGAACTCTGCTGCCGATTGCGTTGACAGCGTCTTTTATCGTCGATACTCTTCTGATATCCAGCCTGACGGAACTGTAAAATTTCAGAGCGTTGCCGCCGGTCGTTGTTTCAGGATTGCCGAACATCACGCCGATTTTCATTCTAATCTGGTTAATGAAAATCAGACAGGTTTTGCTCTTGCTTATAATGCCGGTAAGTTTTCTCATCGCCTGACTCATCAGTCTTGCCTGCAATCCCATATGCGACTGACCCATTTCGCCCTGTAATTCGGCCGCAGGAATAAGAGCTGCGACAGAGTCAATAACTATAACATCAACCGCATTAGACTTTACCAACATCTCGGCAATATCCAAAGCCTGCTCACCGGTATCCGGCTGGCTTACCAGCAAACCGCTGACATCCACACCGAGACGTTTTGCCCACGTAGTATCCAGCGCGTGTTCGGCGTCGATAAATGCCGCGACACCGCCCATCTTTTGAGCTCCTGCGATGACGTGCAAAGCAAGAGTAGTTTTACCGCTGGATTCAGGCCCGAAAAATTCTATTATTCTGCCGCGAGGTATGCCGCAGCCGCCCAGCGCGATATCCAGCGACATTGAACCGGTTGGAATTCCCTCAATTTTGGCGTATCGGCTCTCGTCCATCTGCATAATCGAGCCGCTGCCGTATTGTTTTTCTATCTGTGCGATCGCTCTTTCGAGAGAACTGTTTTTTTCTGTCTGTTTATCCTGCTTTTCCTGTTTTTCGTCTTTTTCTTCCGTCTTCTTTGGTTTACCAGCCTTAGCCATAATTTTCCTTCCTGTTATTCCTTTAAATTATTATTTAAAATTTATTTTCTTCAACAGCGTATATACCGGACCGTCAGATGTCAACTGACTTTTATAAAAGCATACGCCGTCTATTTTTATCTTTGGTGCATCGACTTTTCCAAAATCCGCAATAGTCTGCGGCAGCGTCCTGTCTTTAAAACCTTCCTTTACCCGTGCAAGGGTAAGATGAGGACTGAAATCCCTTTGTTCCTTCTCAAATCCCAGTTCTGCGAACGCATCTTCTAAATCGGCTGCAAGTTTCTGGAGTTCTTCGCTGGGCTTTTCGACTCCGAGCCAAAGCACTTTCGGCGGCCTGCCGAAGCACCCTACTCTCGAAAATTCAAGTTCAAAACTTTTTATACCATCGCAAACAATTTCAAGCGTTTGGCAGATTTCTTCGGCCATATCATCCTGCACATCGCCCAAAAATTTCAAAGTCAGATGAATAAGTTCAGGATTAACCCATTTTATCCCCGCAGGATTTTTCAGCTTGCGTTTAAGTTCGCTTTGCAGTTTTTCAATCCTGCCTCGAAGTTCACTGCTAATATCTGCCGCGATAAAACATCGCATAATTAGAATTCCGTCATTTTCCTTAACTCGTTAAATCTCTTATCTATTTCAGACCTGCCCTCAGATGTGATAGCAGACAATGAAAAGCCTTCAATTATAATCGAAGCGGTAACTGTTCCATAAGCAATAGCGGTTTTGAGAAATTGGGAATCTGTTCTGCCAGATGCCGCAAGATAACCCATCAAAGCGCCTGCAAAAGAATCGCCCGCTCCCGTTGGGTCTTTAAGGTCGATGCTCGGATACGAGCCGAGAATAAACCAGTTGCCGTCTTTATCGAGAGAGATAGAACCATTCGAGCCTTTTTTGATTATCACAGCTTTCGGTCCCATTTTTACAAGTTCTTTCGCGGCAACCGCAAGATTATCGCACCGCGTCAGCATTTTCGCTTCGCCTTCGTTCAATATCAGTGCGTCAATTCTCGGCAAAAGTCTTTTTAGCTCATCGCATTGACCGTCTATCCAGCAGTTCATCGTATCAGCGACAATAAACTTCGGATTGGTTAATTGTTCGAGAAGCTGTTTCTGCAATGCGGGATGCGTATTGGCGAGAAAAACATATTCACTGTCCCTGAATTGCTCCGGAACAATCGGCGGCCGTTCCGAAAGAACATTTAGCTGCATCGCGTCAGTCAATGCCTGGCTCATATCGCCCTGATAAGAACCCTTCCATCTGAAAGTTTTACTGCCGCTGCGAACCTCAAGACCGGAAAGGTCAACGTCCCGCCCTGCAAAAACTTTTGTCAAATCGAAAGGACAATCGTCCCCTACTACCCCGACAAAACGTACCGGCGAAAAGAAACTTGCCGCCATCGCGAAATAAACTGCCGAACCGCCGACGCAATTCTCACTTTTGCCCATCGGCGTACTTACCGTATCAATCCCTATCGATCCTGTTACAAGCAAACTCATTTTGCACTCCCTTAGGATTAACTCCTTTTTTATTTTTTCGAATATTCGTTAATAGTCCGTTCCATTCGTGTTATTGTAGCATTAATTCCCAACATCTCAATAGATTCAAATATTGGAAGTGAAATTGTTGTCCCGCAAATAGCAACCCGCAGCGGCTGTGCCACCTTGCCAAGCCCGATTTGCTTCTGCTCTGCTATCCCGCGAAGAAGATTTTCAATAGATTCTTCGCTGATTTTGTCCAGCGCAGCTAACTTTTCTTTTAAAAGAGCAAGCATCGCAAGACCTTCACCATCGTTTTTAAGCAGAACTTTCTCTACATCCTTTTGGTCATATTCAACTTTGTCATCTGCCGTGAAAAGAAATCTGCTCTTATGGTCTATTTCCGCCAGTGTTCTGGCACCGGCGCAGGCTTTTAACACCTTTTTGAGCAGCAAATCATCAGCTTTAGCTGCCGGCGAATTTACCTCTTTCAGAAAATCTTTGTACCTGCTTAGTAACTTCTCTTCCGGGAGCATTTTTATATGCTCCATATTAAAGGCCACAAGCTTCTTGCGGTCAAAAAGACAATTAGTTTTATTGAACCGGGTCGGGTCGAAAGTATCGATGATTTCCTGCAAAGTCATTATTTCTTTATCGATGGGCGGGCTATACCCCAAAAGTGCGATAAAGTTTACAAGTGTTTCAGGCAAAAATCCGCTTTTGAAAAAATCCACGATATTTATTTCGGGAAGCTCTATTTTCAGATACCCTGCCATCGCATCAATCGCCGGAGTATCAGGCATCGCATCGCCTGAAAGAAACTCATCAATCTCCGCAATAGTTATCCCGCCGATGGCTGCAAGTTTTTCCTTATCGAGGCCTTGTGCCTTTTTTATTGCGGCTTTTAAAACTTTCGCGCGTTCGCGTTTAGACATTTTGCCGCCGCCTTCGCTGACGATTACCGACAAATGCGCATACACTGGTGTCTTGAATCCAAATGCCTGCTGCATAACAATATGCCCCGGCGTATTCATCAGGTGTTCCTGCCCCCTGATAACGTGTGTGATGCCCATCAATTCGTCATCGACAACACAGGCAAGATGATATGTAGGAAATCCATCGCTTTTCTGGATTATAAAGTCGCTTAAATCTTTGCCGTTAAATCGAACCTCTCCGCGCACAATATCATTAACAATGATCTCATCATCCGGCATACAAAATCGAACAACTACATCCCTGCCCTGTGCTTTTGCGGCTTCGACATCCGCAAGAGTTGGAAATTTCGCAGGACGCCGGTAAAGAAAATTCTGTTTTCTATCCGAAGCCTCTTTCCGCATCCGTTCTAATTCTTCAGCGGTATCGAAACAATAATATGCTTTACCTGCATCCAAAAGCCGCTGAATATATTTATTATAAATGTCGAGTCTTTGTGACTGGAAATATGGCCCTGCCGGCCCGCCGATTTCCGGACCTTCGTCCCATTTTATCCCAAGCCAGCTTAAATCGTCCATTACCTGTTTTGCCGCGGTGGGACTATTTCTGCTCTGGTCGGTATCCTCCATTCGAAGGATATACTTACCGCCGGTATTTTTTGCCCAAATGAGGTCAAAAAGTGCAGTGCGAGCACCGCCTATATGAAGATACCCAGTCGGAGATGGTGCAAACCTCGTTACTGCCATAATTGCCTTTCAAAACAAAACTTTCGCTAAATTTAAGTCTCATAAATACTAAAGTCAAGGAGATAATAAGAGCCTGACGCGGTTATCAGTTGTCGATTATCGACTAATCCGTGTCTAATTTTACTGATAACTGAGTCCTGGAGAACTGATAACTTATCACCATTTTATTTATTTTGCCATTTTTCTATTGACAGATTGTTTACAGTTTGCTATTTTATATTTGTTATTGGTTAGAGCCAATAGTTGGGCAATTATAATAATTTAATAAAAGCCATTATATTTCTTAAGTATTTCATATCTTTAAGCCCACATTTGGCACTTTTTCAGAGTACATTTTAAAGTTAGTCAGTTTTTATTTCGATGTATCTTAGATTAGCATCCTTGGTAGGTAAGTTTTTTTCACAATTAAACGGATTAAATGTATTAAAAAGTGCTGCCTTTCGGTTCAAAAATGATTTGCGCAGAGAGATTTGCCGATAATCGACCTAAAACCGAACAGTTTAGAGTTAGATTTGCTCTTATAAGTACAGTTTAAATGTTGCCGAAGACAGCGCTTCTGTGGATCTCTCGGCCAATGATAAATGAAAGGACAACTTTATGGAAAGGCGAAAAATGAAAAAGAAAGGCTTTACACTGGTTGAGCTGCTGGTGGTTATTGCCATCATTGCGATGTTGCTGGCGATTCTGATGCCGGCTTTGGGCAAAGTTAGACAGCTTGCCCAGCGTATTATGTGCAGCACAAACCTCTCTGGTCTCGGCAAAGCTATGCTGACCTACAGTAACGACGACAAATACGAATCATTCCCAATCGGCGGCGCTTCTGGCGCTTACTGGAGCCGGGCAGGTGCTACGGCTAGTACAGCTGGTACTAATACATTCGACTGGAGAATATCGACATTTGTAGATCCGAAAGGCACTGGACAGCGAACAGCTACTCTTAGTTCATGTTTGTATCTGCTCGTAAAAATCGCTGATACAACACCAGACCAGTTTATTTGCCCCGGCTCTGACAATAAAAAATTTGAACTGAATAATTATGATTTTGACGGCGCTGCGGCCAGTTACTCAAATGCCAGTTTCTCCGATGTATGGGATTTCGGCGCAAAAGATGATGCAAAATCAACTTACACAATGGGAAAAGGTCATAATACTTATTCTTACCAGTTGCCATTACCAATTGCAAGCAATCAGTCAGGCAATGTTTATCCAATTTCGACCACCTCAAACCCGGCCAGACCTGTTATGGCAGACAGAAACCCGTATTGGACGTATCCACTAGTAAGCACAACAGCCAGATTATATAGTTATGACGCCACAGGTGCTAAGGTTTATGCAGATACAATTCCAAACGGCAACAACACTTATCATCAAAAAGAAGGCCAGAACGTCCTTTATGCCGATAATCACGCCAAATTCGAAAAACAGGCAAATTGCGGCATACAGATGGACAATATCTATACTTACTCGGGTTATTCCACTCTGCCGACAGATACTGCCACAGCGGAAAAAGCAAGACAATGCGGAAAAGGCGCTAATAATGATGCCTCCGCTACTAGTGCTGCAACATTTGAAAATCCCGCTACTACAACTTATTCAAACGCTAACGGCAGTGCTACCATTCCAATACATGAAGATGATAGTTACCTCGTTTCAGACGTGGACAATTACTAACATTAACGTTAGAAGTTAAAATAAGACTGTAATCAGGCTGCAGTCGCACCGGCCTTTCGCGATGAGTGAAAGGCCGGTTTGTTTTTATCCACTGTTTCGCATCACAATCTGTATAACAAAAAAGGTCTTGATGATTTAATCACAAGACCTTTCTTTTTTTATTATTTAATTTTATATCTTAAATTTCTTTACTTTACTTCGAGAATCGAATTATATTCGCCGTAAGGATTCACTTCGACATTCCCATTATACGGATCCTGCTGCCATTGCCCGTCAACAACCATACGATAACGATATTTGCCCGGCGCCAATTCCAGTGCTAATTCCCATTTACCATCTTTCGCCGCCTTCATAATCGTCTGCTGAGGCTGCCAGTTATTAAAATCGCCCGCAATTTGCACCGTCTTGGCTCGCGGATAAAGCGTAACAAACCTTATCGACTTATCGAACTGACGAACACCATAAAAATCATTCAGCTTACTATCGATATCCTTCTTTGCCTCAATCGGCTTAATCAAAACAGTTTTATCTTTCGCCTTTGCCTGGCTGTCCTTCAGACTCGCAAGAAGTTCCTGCGCCGATGTACTTATCAAATCAAGATTATCATCCAGAACCTTAACGATTTCTTTCCGTTCCTGCGGTTTTGCCATCTGTTTAGCTGCCGTCGTTGGAGCGTTAGCGGAAACAACATTATTTTTGGCAACTGCAGGCGCTTGTTTAATCGCCGCAACTGCTTTCTCCACTTGTCCTCCGGATTTCTGCTCGATAAGCGTACCGGTTGCGATCAATTCCTGTGCGAGACATTGAAAATCCTTATGCCCCCTGCTTGCCGGATCATATTCACAAATCGGCTGACCCAGACTCGCCGCCTCTTTAAGCCTCGTATTAAAATTGACAACCGTCTTAAACATCCGGCCCGCAAAATTCTTCCGCAGTTCAGACAAAATCTCACGTCCCATTTTCGTGCGAATATCATACATACTCGCAAGTATCATCACATTGATATGCTGCGAGCACTGCTTGCAAAGAATACTCAGAGTATCAAGCTGCTTGCTCAACCCGTGCAGCGAAAAGTACCCCGTCTCCACCGGCACAATCACATCCGTCGCCGCCCGAAGAGCATTGAACGTCAGCAGACCAACCGCAGGCGGACAATCCAGAACCGCATAATCATAATCTTTGGAAACGCCCGCCAACACATCATGCAGGCAATTTTCACGTTCAGCAATACCATTAAGCTGCTGCTCCAGCGCCGCAAGGTCGATACTTGCCGGTGCAAGCTGAAAATTATCGCCTATTTCCCAGAGAACCTCCGCAAGTTTCACCGGCTCACCCCGCCTCGTTCCGATTAAGCAATCGTAAATGCTCTGCTCGATTTGCTCTTCCGGCACAGCCAGCCCGACCGCGCAATGTCCCTGCGGATCCATATCTATCAGCAGCGTTTTCTTGCCCTCCGCAGCAAGAGCGCTTGCGAGGTTAATAGAAACGGTCGTTTTTCCGCATCCGCCTTTTTGGTTAATTACAGCTATGGTTCTCATTGAATAATCCTTTATTCATATCATAAGCCTTGAAAGACACTTAATTTCTTCGTTTATAACACTAATAGTTAGGTCCTTAGTGTCTTAGTGCCTTAGTGGCTATAAATTTTCAATCTTAAAAACAGCTTCCCGACCCTGTCGGGATTCTCGCAGCGAAGCGAAGATCCCTCTGGGAACAACTTTTAACTTTTCACTTTACACTTTTAACTTTTTCAACCCTGATTTCGCCGATTCCACTGATTTTATTAATTTCTGCGTAATCCGCGAAATGCCTTAGGGCATCCTGTGGATCTGCGATAAAATTTTTAAAATAGCCATCCCCGAAGGGGATTCAACAGTTTTTAGTTTTAAACTTTTAACTTTAAACTTATTTGGTAAAGTCCCATATCTGTTTTTTCGGCCACAGCAACCCAATAACTTTAGCCTTTATCGGACAAATCTTAATTTTCTCTGTTTTCAGCATTGAAAACACGTCATTTCTCGAAGCCCCCTTTGGGGGACCGGAGCGCAGCAGAGCGTTGGAGCGAAGCGTTGGAGCCGAGCGGAAACCCCATTTATGGGGGAAACCCCGAGTTATTTAGAAAGTTTTTTGCCTTGAATAAAAACTTTTGAGGGGGGAGAAATCCGCCGTTAGGCGTTCTGAGCGAAGTCGAAGAATCTTAAAACTCATCCGCGAAGCAGATTCAATAACTCAAAACTAAGAATTCAAAACTCAAAATTATGTTCTACCCTATCCCCTGCCCCCTAAACCTCTATTTCCCACTTCTATATTCTGCGTCCGTGTTCTCTTTTAAATTTTTCCCCTTTTTTAATACTGAAATCCGATTTAACATTGCGCGGTGTATTTCTATCATTTTGATGGAGCATTAGGATCATCTTTGCGAATCATTCGTTTAAGAGTTATTTCATTACCACCATCCTCCTCATCTTTGGGCAATTCTGTCCTTTCGTCTCCTAATGGCGTAATCCAATAAGTCCCATCTGTAATCCATGTTGCATCCCATATTCCTTTTTCAAGATCAACCTTACCTAACAAGTATTCAGTGCCTCTCATTTCCATTCGGCCTACTGGTGTCATTGCATCGCAATTTATAATTTCTAATGACACATTTAACGTACCATCAGATTTATAATCTACTAAAAAATCTCCTGTCTTGACAATCATTGTATTATTGTCTCCCTGCATGGGGAAAATAGCTTCAGAGTTTTCCCCGACAAATTCGCCCACAAATGGAGGTTTGGCAAATTCTATTGTCCCCTCCGGCGAAAATTTTATAACCCAATGTATCTCGCTAAAATATCCTTCCCATACTGCTGCAAGAGACTTAGGAAAAGTTTTTGCAATATCCTTATCATTTTTTAATGTATTACTGATCTGACACCCACCTGCAATAAGGGCTAAAAGTGTAAAAAAACAAATTTTTTTCATTTGGATTCCTTAAAGAATTTTTATACGTATTATTCTATAATTATATTTAATTGTTCGCAAATATAAAAAAACCCCGGTTTTAAGACCGGGGTTTAATTTTTTGAAAACTAATAAATTGACTTCGTGGTGAGCGTTTATTTCTTCCTGCGAAAGAATAAACCACCAATTCCTAAAAGTGCCATTGTCATTGGCTCTGGAATATTTGTCAACACAGTAACCTGACCAATTACATCCAAGTTACCATCAACTAAATTTAAAACTACTGGCACAGTACCTTCATTAGCAGCAGCACCATTCAGATCAAGTGTAGCTAATGTCGCTCCATTTGCCCAAGTTCCCGATGATTTGCCCAATGTCACCATGTATACGCTAAAACCATCGGTATCCTGTGTAAAAACACCCAAATTTGGGATATCTGCGGTTACGCCTGTAAGAACTGCATCCATTCCATTAAACCCCGGTATCGCTAAGAGCGGACTGTAATCAATAAAAAGATCATCGACGTAGTCTCCTGCAGCTGCCGCATTAATTGTAAGCACGAATGGTTCCGTAGAGCTCACAGTTGTCAAACCAGCACTCACTAAAGAGGCTAATCCTAAAACCATAACTAAAACTAACATTTTCTTCATTGTTCAGTCTCCTAAAAAAAGAAGTTAATAAAAAGAATTTATTCGGTAACACTACCTAATACATACTACATTCTACATACTATATAGAACGCGTTTTAAAGCCGAGATTTAGCCACTCCCGAAGGGATGCCTTCCCGCCTTTGGCGAGATCGGCAAGAGTTCACAGAGGACACAGAGTATCTAACTTAAAAATAATTAGTGTATCTTCGTGTTAATTCGTGGTTAATTAGATGAAATTTTTGAAAGAGCTACTACCGTTCGTCCTTGAAAATAGATTTCACAAAGTAAATAAACAACAACTAATTTCTTCGTGTCTTCGTAATAAAACGAACTGCAATAACTTCTCTCGATCCCCAAACTCGAATTGGCTATAAGTATTTAAACTCATATCCAATTGACTAAAGCATTATAGCAGACAACTGGAATATTTGCAAGAGAAAATTTAAAAAAAATTTTAGCCAGTCTTTTAATCCGCGTTAATCCGTGAAATCCGCGGTTCTTTTAATCGCTAATTACACTGTTTTCGCTTATATTATCAGACGTTTTTATTGTATAACTCGCAACCAATTTACGTAAAGACGAAACGAGCATCGCAACCTCTACCTTATTACGTTCAACTTTTGTTAAAAGACAAAAAAAAGAGGCAGGTCCGAAAACCTGCCTCTTTAATTTTAATAATCAAGCTTTTTAACAAAAGCTTATTATTTCCTTCTCAGCAGCAATCCGCCGAGAGCAAGAATAACCATTGTCGCTGGTTCCGGAATATTTGTCAACACAGTAACCTGACCAATTACATCCAAGTTACCATCAACTAAATTTAAAACAACTGGAACAGTACCTTCATTAGCAGCAGCACCATTCAGATCAAGTGTAGCTAATGTCGCTCCATTTGCCCAAGTTCCCGATGATTTGCCCAATGTTACCATGTAAACGCTAAAACCATCGATATCCTGTGTAAAAACACCCAAATTTGGGATATCTGCTCCTGCACCTGCAAGGACTGCATTCATTCCATTAAACCCTGGTATCGCTAATAGTGGACTGTAATCAATAAAAAGATCGTCGACGTAGTCACCTGCAGCGGCCGCAGTAATTGTAAGCACGAATGGTTCTGTAGAGCTTACTGTTGTCAAACCAGCATTGGCGAAAGATACCATTACTAAAACTAAAACCAAACCTAACAACTTCTTCATTAGAAAACCTCCTTAAAAAATTATATTAAAATTATTAAACTTCATTTTAAACTACTTTCTTTTTTCAAAATTACGGAGCAACTGTCCAGAAATTGTACTCAGCGGCATATGCAGCTGAACTCAATTGACTTGTCTTCTTACCAAAGTTTGTCTTGAAAATTGTCAAATCAACGCCACCAACCGCTTTAATTCCAATACCAGTACCTTCATCAAGATGATCGAAATCGGCACATACTTGGTTCCCAGTCATTTGATTTCTTTTCTTTCCAAAACTATTCTTGAAGCCTGTCAAGTCAACTCCACCAATTCTCTTGATACCAATACCAGTGCCTTCTTCCTTACCATCAAAATCACCTAATTGCTGGTATTGATAGCACCAGCAAGCTGGTTTACCACTGGTTACCCAGTTTGTATATTTCTGGCCAATTGTGTCTTTCATACATTCTTGCGGTTCAGCTTCGCCAGCCTGTACGCTTGCGATTGTAACCCCAGGAGTTGATCCGTCTTCAAGAACAACGCCGCCACGATATACGGTTTCTTCTACAGCGCTCAATGTAACAGTGCCTTCGTTAGTATTGAGTCCAACTGTACAAAGAGTTCCGCTTAATGCAGGAGCATTTCCTGTAACGCTTGAATCATACAGTGAACCGAACTCAAGGATAAGAGTACCTGTACCCAAACCTGTGCCAACGGTGCCCGGATGACCATCTTTCGCTATCGGATTACCGTCTTCAGTTACATTGCCGGCACTGTCAATAACGATTGTTGCCGGGAAAATACCAAAACCATTATTCGTTACAGTGCTTTCGCCTGTAATATAATTGGTCACAGACACAAACGAACCGGCATCAACTGACAAAGTCAGTGCAAAAGCTCTCGGACGTTCTGCTTCACTTGCACAACTGTAGTTGATATCAACCAAATTAGAATCTGGTGATGCGTGTGGAACCAATGTAACTTGCACAGCAGCCAATGCTGGCGAAACCATTAATGCTATCGCTAATACTAAAATCAGCTTCTTCATTTCATACCTCTCAAAATAAAACAATTCTCTTTTTCTAACATTTCGTCAGGCAGCCTGGTTTAAGAGCCGCCCAACACGGTTTTGATTTCTTTTTTTTCCTTCTTCGAATCCGGTATCATTAAAAACCGTCTCGAACACCCTTTAGCCTATAAGAAATCTTAAACAGGCCAAGTTACGTATTTAAAGGTCAAACCCAGAAGGCAGGTTTGATCTTCACTCTCCTTTTCAGCACCTCCTTTCATCCCTTTCGGGATAAAAAAAATGTTAACTTATATGCGTTTACATGTTTGGCAGTATGTGAACGCACGGTCATAGTAGCATACGACTGCATAAAAATCAAGAAAAAAATTAAAAAAAATCCAGTTTTTCAGCACTGAAAACGCAATTTTAACCCCACCCAAACACCTCTTTAATATTACCATATTTTTACTGAAAATGCCCGATAAAATCCCCGTTTTTCACCCTGGTATTCCTATCAATTCTACCTCCTATATTCCACATTCTCTATTCTGCGTGTCATTGCGCGGAATCCCGTTGAGCAAAGCGAATCGGGATGACAAAGCAATCTCAGGGTTTCGAATATTAGAGATGCCTCTATAATTTTTTTTTTAGGATTTAGAATTTTTTAATATATCCCCTATACCCTGTCCCTGCCCCCTGCACCCTAAACATTTCCTATTTTCTTCCACGCCCAAACCATTCCATCATATCAGGGTTAATCTCCCCATGCCCGGCGTTGCTTTAAGACGCAATCCCGCAGGGGTAACAAATTTCAAAATATAATCACGGACGAAGCTCGCTTAGGGAGTGATTATTTTTGAAATTTTTGGCTTGATTCATCAAGCCTGTCTTAAAGCAAATCTTCGTTTTTTTACCTCTGTGTTCTCTGTGAACTCTGTGGCTGAATTTTTTCGCAATTAGTACAAAAATCCTCATTTTGCGTCGATAGTAGTCTATTAAAGACCCTGAACCTCTATAGAAAACGCTCAGTTTTGATATACTTTTCTCATCATTTTTTTCAAAATCCTGTCCAAATCCGTGCAATTCGTCAATTCTGTTCGGCACTATTTTTGCTTAAAAAAAATCTGAAAAAAACATTTTGTACTTGCGCCATCGAGATTTATTGTTTTAATAGCTTTC
>MHXZ01000098.1 GCA_001825665.1 Planctomycetes bacterium GWF2_41_51
ATCTATCGAGATATCCGAACCATTCGCCAAATTCGGGGTCAGCAAAATGCTGCCACGCATAGTCATGAACCTTCTGATACCATTGCCAGCACTCATTATTTCCCGTCAAACGATATCCCATTATCAAAGCAACTAGCGTTTCAAGATGAACCCACCACAATTTTTGATTCCATTCCAATTGCTGCGGTGGGTGGCCAAAAACATCAAGCATATAAAATATGCCTCCGTATTTTTCATCCCAGCCGAATTTCAAAGTACTCAGAATCACCTGAACACATTTCTCGATTAATTTTTTATCATTCTGGCGTTGGGCAATATCCATCATAAACCACATTGCTTCTATACCATGGCCGGGATTAATTAACCTGCCCTCAAAACAATCTATATGTGAACCATTCGGGGGTGCAACATTTTCGAAAATAATATTTTTCGATTTGTCCAGGAAATGACCTGTTACTTCCTCAATACAATTTTCGAGAGATTTTTTTAATATGCTTTCATCAAGCAATTTTTCCAGCTCAAGCGACAGATTTGCCAGAATCATCGGCAATGCCAATGAAATCATAGGCCGCGTCCCTGAAACTGATTTACTGTATTTTCCTTTTGGGTTATCTTTGCGATTGAGAATGTTGCGATAGGTATTTAATGCGATATTTTTAGCTTTCTCATCGCCTGTTGCAATGTAATATTGACCAAAAGCCATAGCAGCAAAACAATCGCTGAAAATGTTATAAGGCGCAATCAGCGGCTCACCTCGGCGAGTGAGCGAAAAATACCAGTTGCCATCTTTATCCATGCCGTTCCCGGCAAGAAAATCCGCCCCATTTTTTGCTATCTTAAGCCAGCTATCGCGTTTTTCTGCTCGATTGTAAAGCATTGAAAACATCCAGACCTGTCTGCACTGAAGCCAGATGAACTTATCTGTATCGAAAACTTTTCCTTCACGGTCAAGGCAGGTGAAATAACCGCCGTACTCTTTATCAATCGAATGATTTTCCCAAAACGGAAGTATATCTTCCATTAAAGCTTGCTTATATTTTTTCGCAAGATTTCCAAACTCTTTTTTCATTGATTCCTTTCTGAATTGTTATCCATCAGTTGGTTAATTCAAAAAGTATACACGCCAATTCTTGAAAAGTAAAAAGCATTTATGCTAATTTTTTGTGATATAATGCGAAAATAGTAAAATTTTGATTGACTATATACGAATTACGTAATATATTCAATTTCATAAAAAGGAAAGGATATATTATGAATATCGGGACGGTTAAAGAAATAAAGATTCACGAGTATAGGGTCGGGTTGACTCCTTCGTGTGTAAGAGCTTACGTGGCTATGGGACACAAAGTCATGGTGGAAACTGGCGCGGGGCAAAATACAGGTTTTGCGGATTCTGAGTACGCGGAGGCAGGCGCAATTTTAGTTTCAGATAAAAGAAAAATATTTGATGATTGTGATATGATTGTCAAAGTAAAGGAGCCTCTGCCGGAAGAGTATGATCTATTTCATGCAGGGCAGATACTTTACACATACCTGCACCTGGCGGCATCAAAGGGTCTTACAGATGCTCTATTAAAGCAGTCAATAAAAGGGGTGGCTTACGAGACAATGGAAACGGTAAATGGTATTCTTCCATGTTTGAGACCGATGAGTGAGATCGCAGGCAGGCTTGCAGTACAGGAAGGCGCAAAATACCTTGAAAAGCCGTTTGGCGGCAGGGGAATTCTGCTCGGCGGTGTACCCGGCATAAAGAGAGGAAATATTGCAGTACTCGGAGCTGGAATAGCCGGCATGAACGCATGCAAAATGGCAATTGGTATCGGGGCTAACGTCACGGTACTTGATATTGACTCGAACAAGCTTGCTTATCTTGACGATATTTTCGGGACAAGCATTACGACATTATACAGTAACGACGCAAATATAGACAGCGTACTGGCTGAAGCAGACCTTGTAATTGGAACGGTTTTAATCCCAGGTGCTCAGGCACCAAAACTGATCAAACGTAAACACCTGGCCGGCATGAAAAAAGGTGCCGTCATTGTCGATGTTGCAGTTGATCAGGGCGGTTGCGCCGAGACAACGCATCCGACCACGCATGATGATCCAATTTATGTTGTGGACGGAATTGTGCATTATTGCGTAGCGAATATGCCTGGTGCCGTGGCGCTATCATCTACAATAGCCTTGACCAGTGCTACCTTGCGTTATGGCCTTTCTATTGCAGAAAAGGGGCTTGAAGGTGCATGCCGTAAACACCGGGAAATAGCCTCAGGCGTAAATTTATATCAGGGGTTGTGCACGTATAATAATGTTGCGAGCAGCTTAAATCTGCAGTATACTCCTCTTGATTCTATATTGAATTAGGAGAAATTGATGCAGCCTGATGAGTTGGACTGGAAAATAATTAACCGGCTTTCGGAAAGTTATGCTCCCAACAGTGTTATTGCGCGTGAACTGGGATTATCGGAAGGGGCCATCAGGCAGAGGTTAAAGAAATTGCAGGATTCGGGCATATTAAGAATCAAAGCGATGCGCGATACAGAGATATTGGATAACCAGCAGCTTTGTTTTTTGGGCATCAATATTTCGGAGAGCAAACTGCTGGATCAGAAGGCCAAAGCAATCGCCGGATTGGAGGGCGTGCTATCTGTATCGATTGTTTCAGGCAGATATGATCTGATAGCCGAGATACTGGTGGATTCCAACAAAGGCCTGATCAACTTTCTTATACAGACTCTCTCAAGCATAAAAGGAATTTCCAAAACAGAAACATTTCTAATGCTTAAAAATTATAATAAGTGGATTTAAGAAGCGTAAACAAAAGGAACAACATCTTTTCATTCCAACATCTGAGCAGAAACAGGAATTTTAATTTCGTCATCAATTCTGTCGTTAGAATTTATGCATTAATAAGAACAATCACCCGACATGGGACTGTGCAGATGCCTTCGATTTTGAGAGGCAAGGTAATGATCTGAAAGTTTTCTTTTGGCAATAGATCAAGATTGACTAAGTTGGCTATTATTGGTATTTCAGCTCTGAATAAATCCATGAAGAAGCCGGTCGGGTTTACAAAACCAGTGTCATAGCCGCTGGTATTGGATCCCATGAGCTTGACATTATGCGACGCGAGCCACTGGGCGGCATCGCGCGAGAAATATTGTGTCCGGTCTTGGCCGGTGTCGATGAGGACCGCGGAGTTGGCGGCTATATCACCCAGCAGTTTTTCAAAATGATCGGCTGTGATACAGCGATCGGAAGCGGTACATCGCATACAATAGCCGGGCAGTACCATGTCTGAGACGGTGACATCGGCGGTATTTTTGCCGTCGCGGAATACGTGTGCCGAAGTTTCGAAATATGTGCCGCGATGTGATTTAATGTGCAAGTCATAAGCATAGCACTCATGGCCGCAATACACCGGCAATTTGTCTTGCAGTTGAGTGATAACATCCTTGCCCTCAATAAACGGCACACTTAAATCGATGATCTTCATCTGACCTCTTCATACATCTGCAAGAACTTATTCACAGTTGAACGGAACAGGGAAGGATCTGGCGACTGAAGAATAAATAATCCTGAAAACGACCTGCAATTTAGTATGGAAATGAGCTCTTTTATTTCTACAAGACCTTCTTCAAGCTGAGTACGCCGGCCTGAGGCGAATCCATCATTTACAAAAATCGCACCTATCATGCTTTTGATGCTTGTCCTGGTATATGTGCTAAGAAACGGGTTTTCACCGATTTTGATGAATTCCAATGGATTAAAAGCAGCCATTGCATTTAGCCGCTTTAACTCTTTCAATTTTGAAACCATATCTCTGCCCGTAATGCCAGTGTTTTCAATGAGCACTCTGGTTTTGGCAGGAATACTGATCTTTAATTTTTCAAGAGGAATCGTGGCCGGCATAATGAGTTTAGCACCCTTTACTTGAGTTAATATCTGATCGAGATTTTTGTTCAGATTGGAAATTCTTATTGCTGCAACTTTGATGCCTGCCCTTTTGAGTCCGGCGAGGTACCACTTTCTTTTGTCCTGCGGCACCGCGCTCCATGGTACATCGTTTATGGTCGAAAGAACAATGCTATCGATAGCAGTCGAATTCATATTATCTATGATCTCTTCCATGTAAGTTCCGGCGAATTGTGAATCGGCGGCAAGGGTGAAAGCGGCATCAGCCATTTTGGATCGCAGAATTTGAGCTCGCTGGCGAATTCCGTCTGGAAGATTGGGATTGGCGGACAGAAACAGGTTGGGATTATTCTGAAATTTGGGCAACAGGAAATTGAGCAAGGGGACAGCTTCCATTAATTTGGCCCTGCAATTACCTATGCAGATCTCCTTGACAAGGCCGTTTTTGCGTAAAGATTCCCCGAGGCCAATGAAGTCACGATGAGGGCCTGGGAAATAACGCCAGGTACCTGTTCTGGTTTTACCCTTGTTATCAATGAATTTGCCTGAAATCGGTTTCAAATACGGAGCTCTGGCCAGTTCCTCTATTGTGTGGAGGAACGTGTTCCTGTCCTGATCGACACCGAGTAGAAGGATTTTGCCATTTAGCTGGGCCAGCCTGTAATATGGCGTTTCTTCGGCGTGCGCTGTTGGGGCGTTTTCATGGCCTTCAATCAGTGTTTTTGCATTTGGTCCGATTGCGGCAACCGAAGCGAGCGGATGTCGGCTTCGCAGAACGCCATTTCTTTTCCAGAAAGTTTGCGGGACAATACCTAGATTTGTGCCGCTTTTTTTATTGTTGAAAACGGCCTCCGAAGAGCCGAATGTAGGCATGACAAGAGTGCCTTTATGTCCAACTGTCTGAAGCAGGGCATCTATAATGGTATCGGGGCAACAACTTGCTGCTCCAAAACTACTCAAGGCGGTATGAACGATAACGGTATCGCCGGGAGTGATTCCAAGCGTTTCGAGCCTATCAGAAATATGTTTGTGAGTTATGATGTTCTGTTTCATGTCCATCCTTATGCGGTTATGCATTCATCCAAAACGGATGCTGCGCCGCCAAATGCACCGAGATGGGATTTAATAGAACTGATTTTTGTTTCAAGCTGAGACTGGTGGGATATGAGTACACTTTTCTCCAAGGTCCGCAGCAGCATCGTTACAGCTTCTGGGCCAGCCTCTTCGATAGTGTTGTCGAATAAGACTATTTTGGGGCTGAGAATATTAACCAGCCCGGCTACGGCGATGCCGATTTTTTCAAATGCCTCATCGACGATCCGTGATGCGAGCCGATCATGTTCTGCCGCGGCCCGGATGACATCCACGCCCGATATCTGTTTTTGTCCGGCCAGAATACTGCTTTTACCGGCGATTGCTTGTGAAGCATTTTTTGCCAGGGCCGAAAGGCTCGCTACCGCTTCGAGGCATCCAACACCGCCGCAACTGCAGGGT
Source organism: Planctomycetes bacterium GWF2_41_51 (assembly GCA_001825665.1). Lineage (GTDB taxonomy): Bacteria > Planctomycetota > Phycisphaerae > Sedimentisphaerales > UBA12454 > UBA12454. The sequence goes on from MHXZ01000098.1 coordinate 5,413, forward strand.
ATTTGCGCATCGGTTACTCTCAGATGTCCGAGTTCGCCGGCCAGGTTGCCGTGTCCTGAAATATAAGTTCCGTTCAGTTTGAGGCCGCAGGCGATTCCTGTTCCGTATTCGATGTATATGAAATTCTCAACGGCATTATTCAATTCCAGCCTGTCGACTGCGCGGATCTTGGAAATACCAGTATTGAGCAGTTTAACCGGCAATTTAAAGCGTTTTTCAAGTATTTCGACTATCGGAACATTTTTCCATTCTTCAATAGTGCTAGCCAAGATGGAGGTGCCTTTGTCGCTGTCAATTATCCCCGGATCGACTGCCGCGATACCGAGACATATACCGCAACTGCGAGTTTTGGACTGGAGTTGTTCGATGCATTTAGTCACTTGTTCAATAATTTCCGTCTGAGGTAGTGAGGCCAGATCGATGCTAATTGCTATCTTTTCAACGATTTCGTAAGCGGTATTTGTTACAACGCCTTCGATTCGGTCGGGACCGTATTCGACGGAAAGCACATAGCCGTAATTACCGTTGAGTTGCAGGCCTCGTTTTCTTCTTGGGCCGTTTGTGTCAGTATGAGCTTCTTCCGTTAGGACGCCTTTTTCAAGAAGGATAGAAGTTGACCTTGAAACTGCGGCATGCGGCTGCCCAGTTTTTTCAACAATCCCGGAGCGGGAAATAGGATTAAGATCTCTAACAATCCGTAAAATAAGGGCTTGTGTGCCGTTATCAGCGATTTTTATATTTTCTAATTTATCAATTGACAAAACAACATTCCTGTAATATCATGTTTACCAGTGATTATTTTATCTACTTAGACAATATTGTCAAGCAAAGAAATTAAGGAAGCAATTTTATGGCAGATGAAAACAAGAAACAAATCCATACAACTGGCGAAGATTCTGAAGGCGGTATTACGTCAAGCTATGCTACCGGCGACGGGGTAAAACTCAAAGTGCCGTACTCATTTTTTGGATCGATTTATGATGACGATGAGAAAAATGCTGTTTTGGAATCAATGAAGCAGGACTCGCTGACAATGGGTCCGCAGGTAAAGTTCTTCCAAGAGGAATTTGCCAAGACCCACAATGTCAAGAATGCCTTTGCCGTATCAAACTGCACAACGGGCATGCACCTGTGCACGCAGTTGTTCCAACTCAAGGCCGGTGACGAGGTCATCGTTACGCCCAACACATTCATTGCCACATCCCTTGTGCTGCTTAAAGAAAAGGTTATACCGGTTTACGCGGATATCGATCCGCGGACGTTTAATATCGATCCCGCAGACATTGCAAGGAAAGTAACTAAGAAGACCAAAGCCATTTATGTTGTACATTATGGCGGGCAGATGTGCGATATGGATCCTATAATGGCTATTGCCAAAAAACACAATCTGTATGTGCTGGAGGATTGTGCCCATGTTCCGATAGCCGAGTACAAAGGCAAAAAGGCCGGGTCAATTGGTGATGTTGGCGTATTTAGCTTCCACTCCCTTAAGAATATGACGACCTGCGGTGAAGGCGGCATGATAACGACCAATCATGATGAGTGGGTACGGCCTATTGAAATGCTTCGCTGTATGAATCTTAATCACTGGGATCCCGCTGTAACGGATTTCACGTTTGGAAAGCATACATTGCATAAGGTTGTTGACGGCAAATACAGTGATTATTGGGTGCCTTCGCATTTTGATGTGGAAGATGTCGCGGGTTACTGGGGCAACAATTACCGCTTAAATGAGATACAGGCGGCGGTTGGTCGTGCCCAGATCAAGAAACTTGATATGCTGACAGCCAAACGACAGGAAAATGGCCGATATATTAACGAAGGCATAAAGGATGTCGAGGGAATCTTTGGCACATGGGAAGACCCGAACTGCAAACATGTATTCCATTTGTACACGCTTTGCGTCGATCCGAAAATGTATGACCGTGATGACTTTATGCGTGTGCTCTATCGCGAAGAGGGCGTGCAGGGAATTTTGCACTACCAGCCGACCTACCATTTCGCGGGTTTGAAAAAGCTGGGCATAAACGGTAATTGCCCGATAGCAGAGGAATTCTTCTATAAACGCCAGATGAATCTGCCGATGCATCCGCGCTTAACTAAACAGCAGCTTGATGATACAATTGCCGGCATACGCAATACAGCGAGAAAACTAAAAGGCAAGAAATAGTTTTAAAGGAATGATGTTATGGCTAAGGCAAAACGTGGGTATGTGCTGGCAGAAATGACGGTTGATGAATTGCGCGGGGCGTTACGGAGTATAAAAACATTGTTGTTGCCGATGGGTTGCACAGAGCAGCATGGTTATCATCTGCCTTTAAATACAGATACACTTACGGCCGAGTATGTCGCCCATGAGGTCGCCCGCAAGGCAGGGTGTATTGTCGCTCCGGTTGTGCCATATACGTTCAGCGGCGGAGAATTGCCGGGGACTGTAAATATATCCACACAAGTGTTGGGGCTCTATGTCCGCGATATTTGCCGGTCGTTTGCCGAGATGGGATTTAAGAGAATAGTCCTGGTCCTGGGGCACGGTGGTTCGGAGAATCTAAGAGATATTCAAGAATCTCTGAAGATGTTCCTGCGGCTGGAAAAAGCGTACTCTGATCTGACGATCGAGGTGGCTGGAATCTGGAGCATGTCACCGACGTGGCTGGAATCGATGAAGGCGCACAACTACCACGCCGACATAATTGAAACATCCATGATTATGTATATCAGGCCTGATCTTGTTCGTAAAAAATACGTGCTCGATAAACCTGCCGTGCACAAACAGCTTATTAATGACCCGGACAGCTATCAGGTCAGCGATGCCAAGATGGGCAGCAAGGGCCTGCTGGAAAGTTTTATGCGTATTCCGCATATTAGCCAGAGGCCGGACATGCACGTGGGTGTTATGGGTAATCCTGCGGGAGCAAACAAAGCAATCGGGAAAAAAGTTCTGGATGAAGCGATCAACGGCTTTGTAAAACATTTGAAAAAAGGATGATTATGACCAGCAAGGTGAAATGGGGTGTTTTAGGTTCGGGCGGCATTGCACGCAGAAGGACGATTCCTGAAGGTATAATGAAGGCATCGAATGCCGAACTGGTTTCTGTATTTGATATTAATGATACGGTGAATAGCGATGTCGCCAATCAGTACGGCGCGAATGCGGCCGAGAGCATTGAGCAACTGCTTTCCTCTGATGTTGATGCAGTCTATATTGCAACACCTGCGAACATGCATTGTGAACAGGTTGTCGCGTGTGCAAAGGCGGGCAAGCATATTTTGTGCGAAAAGCCGCTTGGTATGACTGTTAAAGAGGCACAGGGAATGATCACTGTTTGCAAAAGACGAAAGGTACTACTTGGCGCGGCATTTATGATGCGATTTTTATCGCAGCATCAAGCCGCTTTACAGTTGATAAAAGACGGCAAGCTCGGAAAGCCCGTTTATGCACGTGCACAGCTTTCATGCTGGTATCCGCCGATAAAAGGTGCCTGGCGGCAGGATCCTAAAGAAGGTGGCGGCGGATCATTAATGGATATGGGCGGTCACTGCATTGACTTGCTGGAGATGTTCTTTGGGCCTGTTAAGAGAGTATCCTGCATAGTTCGCAACAATGTTCACAAGTACAGGTCGGAAGATAGTGCGGTGGCAATGCTTGAGTTTAAAAACGGAGCAATAGGAACGGTAGATACGTTTTTTTGCATTCCAGATAGCAGCAGCAAGAACTTGCTTGAGCTTTATGGCTCCAAAGGCAGTATTCTCGCCAAAGGCACAATTGGCCAGGGAAGTCAGGGAGAGATGCTGGCTTACATTAAAGGGGAAAATCGCGGCTATGATGCTATCCAAAGTCATGTTGCCGACGAGACTTGTGCTATAGCGCCAACACCGGTCAATACTTATAAAGCAGAGATAGAAGAATTTAGTCAGGCTGTCCTTGAGAAGCGAGAGCCTGTAAATACCGCACGAATTGGCCTGCAAAGCCAAAGAGTTCTTGCGGCAAGCTACAAGTCAGCAAGGACAGGTAAAACAATAAAAATCTAGTTTTAGGATTCTAAATGATGAAGACAGCACTTGCCTTATGTGCGCATCCTGACGATGCGGAGTTTATGTGTACCGGAACACTCGCTCTTTTGCATCAGAAAGGCTGGCAAATTCATATTGCAACAATAACACCGGGTGATTGCGGCACGGCTGAATTATCACGTGAGCAAATAAGCAAGGTTCGCAAGGCTGAAGCTGCTGCATCAGCAGCATTTCTGAATGCCGGCTATCATTGCCTTGAATGTGATGATGTTTTCATTATGTATGATAAGCCTACGCTGCTCAAGGCGATCGAGCTTATACGTATAGTACAACCGGCGATAGTATTTGCTCCCAGTCCGGACGACTATGCGATTGATCACGAAATGACCAGCAGGATTGTATGGACAGCATGTTTTGCGGCGGGAATTCCAAATGTCAAAACTCGCGAGAAGCCGTATGGCTGCGTACCTTATCTGTATTACGTTGATCCTGAAGAAGCAAAGGACAAACTGGGCAACCAGATTGGTGCTTCCTGTCATATCGATATAAGTTCACAGATGGTACTTAAAGAAAAAATGCTCTGCTGCCACGCAAGTCAAAGAGACTGGCTCAAGGCACATCATGGTATGGATGAATATACAGCCAGCCTCAAACGTCATGCCGGCATGCGAGGTAAGGAAATTGGTGTTGAATATGCAGAGGCATTCAGGCAGCATCTTGGCCATGCATTTCCACAGGATAATGTATTGAAATCCGAATTAGGAAACCTTGTAAAATAGAAAAATATTTTCAAATGGCGCATAAGATGAGAGAAGCTGTGTTTTGTTTCGTATGGGTTGTATGCAGCATAGGTACTAACCTTTGTAATGGAAATAATCAGATGTATAAGGACAAATTTGAAGTCGGAATTTTCACCTGTTCCAACACGGTAAAAATGAATTACAGATTTTTAAAGCCTATAACAGTAGACCTAAATGAAAAATATCCTTTGGTTTTATTTCTACACGGCTCAGGTGAACGGGGTACTGATAATGAAAAACAACTTAATTTAGGTGTTTGGAAATTTGCATGTGAGGATATGCAGACCAGATATCCCTGTTTTGTAATTGCTCCACAATGTCCGCAAGAATGTAAATGGGTAGATGTGGACTGGGAAGCTGATTGGCATAGCATGCCCGAAAATCCGTCAAAATACATGAAAGCTGTTTTAGAACTCGTGGACAATATGATGACACAATACCCCATTGATAAGCAGCGGATATATGTAACCGGCGTCTCAATGGGAGGTTTTGGAACGTGGGATCTGATCCAGCGAAGGCCGAAATTTTTTGCTGCCGCTGTTCCTTTGTGCGGCGGCGGGGATATGAATTGTGCTCCGGACCTTAAGGATGTTCCGATCTGGGCATTTCATAATAAAGGCGATGATTCGGTCAAATCAAAACGATCGCGTGATATGGTGGAAGCAATTAAAAGGGCAGGTGGACATCCCATTTATACCGAATATAACGTGAACAATCATAACTGCTGGGATGCAGCGTACGATGACCGGGATATGTATAAGTGGATGTTCTCTCAATTCAGGGAGTTGGTCAAAGAATGAAAGCTGGAATTAAGTTTTTAATAATATCGGTTATTATGTTTTGCAGTATAGACTGCATCGGAAAAACACAAAGCCCGATCAAAGGTACTTTTATATCTTTAGCATCCGATCTTCACATCGGCTGGAATGAGCGTGACTGGGCCAGAGAGTTCGAGGCAATGTCAAAACTGGGTTTCGATACGCTCATTATTCAATGTGCTGCAAAGATTGATTCTGATTCGGGTCAGGTTATATGTTTTTATAATAGCAGCAAATTTAAAATAAACCGATGTCATACAGACTGGATAATCGCCGAGGCAGAAAAAAGGGGATGGAAAGTTTATACTGGGGGGATTGAAGATCACGTTGGAGATGATGCCGACAATCCAAAATTCCTGGAATTAAGTAAAATGATCGCCGACGAGATATATGCTAAATATAATTCAGTTAAATCATTTGCCGGCTTTTATATCAGCACTGAACTTATGCTCAACGATGCCGGAGAGGCCGGGTCTGCTGCTATTTACAGCGTGTACGGTAAATATTTGAAAACAAAATATCCCGATAAGAAGGTGGTCATCGCTCCGTTTTTTGCCACAGATGCTTCCAGGCGATGCCAAAAAAAGAATTTGACCAAATGGTGGCATGACAGGTCACCGGATGAAATGGCTACCCAGATGCGTTTGTTTCTTAAGAAATGTCCGGCAGATATCGTGGCTGTGCAGGATTCAACCTGCTGGGATGTTACAATGGCAGATTTGCGAAAATATCTGCCTGTTATTGCTGATGGCGTTCGAGCAGAGGGACGGGAATTCTGGGTCGATACGGAAGTGTTCAGTACCGATGATTACGAAAATTATAGTCCGGCACCCATAAGCAGGATTGCCGAACAACTCGAAATTGAAAAGAATTATAAATGTGTAATGTACTGCTTCAACTGGAACATGGATCCGAACGGCAGTGAGGAGACCAGGAGTTTATACAGACAGTATCGTAACATGTATTTCCCGAAATAGGCGTGAATCACATAAATGTCTGGAGATTCTATAGTTTATGGGATTATAAATAATTTATTAAGGCATAAAAGTAGCCTGATTTCAAAGGAACTGAAAATGATCAGAATAGTTGTATTGTATTTATTGCTATCGCTAACATCAGTTTGCTATTGTCAAAATGTAATTTCCATCATTCCAGAACCTTTGAAAATTGAGCAAAAGATTGGTTATTTTCAAGTCGGTTCAAGTACTGTTATTTTCTCAGATCAGGAAACTAAAAATATTGCTGATGATTTTGCAAAAGCATTATCTCTTTCGGCAGAAATTAGCACAGGTGCTCCCTGTTCGACGCAATCAGAAACAAATTGCATACAATTCAAACTTAATGCCGGATTGAAAGACTTGGGATATGAGGGATATCGGTTAGAGGTAAAAGAAAATAATATTTTAATCGAATCGTCTGCAATTGAAGGCGTTTTTTATGGTATGCAGACATTGCGCCAATTGTTTCCGGTCGAAATTTATTCAGGTCGGACCGCGACGAATCGGAATTTCCAGGTGCCTTGCTGCATAATAGAGGATATGCCGCGATTTAAATGGCGGGGCTTGAATCTTGATGTCAGCCGTCATTTTATGCCTAAAGAGTTCATAAAGAAATACATAGACCTGCTTGCCATGCACAAAATGAATATATTACACTGGCATCTTACTGATGACCAGGGCTGGCGCATAGAAATTAAAAAATACCCGAAGCTTACGTCTGTCGGCGCATGGCGCAAAGAAACCATAGTCGGCTATTGGAATACCATACCTCATGTCTATGACGGGAAAGTACATGGCGGCTATTACACTCAGGATGAAATTCGCGAAATTGTTGCCTATGCCAAACAGAGATGTATTACAATCGTTCCGGAAATTGATATGCCGGGTCATGTTCAGGCGGCTTTGGCTGCATATCCTCAATTCGGCAATGCTGACGAGCCGGTATCCGTCTGGACAACATGGGGTGTAAGCGAAAACATTTTGAATATCAATGAAGAAACAATTCAGTTCTGTCAGGATGTCCTGACAGAAATATTCGACTTATTTCCGGGTCAGTATATTCATATCGGCGGAGACGAAGTGAATGATGTGCAATGGAAAAAAAGTCCAAAGGTTCAGAGCCGTATGAAAGAACTTGGGCTAAAAAACGAATCTGAAATACAGCCATGGTTTACGAAAACTATGTATTCATTTGTAACAAAAAATAATCGAACACTGGTAGGCTGGGAACAAATACTAAATGACGATCTATCGGGTGCCATAATAGGAACATATCTTGGTGCAGAGCCAACGATAAAGGCGATCAGGTCAGGTTGTGATGTCGTAATGGCCCCGTCAACAGAGGTGTACCTTGACAAATATCAGAGTGATCCGGATAAAGAGCCTATTGCGACTGGATTTACACCGTTGAAAAAAGTTTACTTATATGAACCAGTTCCTAAAGTGCTTACACTATCAGAACAAAAGCACATACTCGGCGTTGAAGGACAGGTCTGGACGGAATATATGCCGAATACTGAGCATGTTGAGTATATGACATTTCCGCGGGCTTGTGCAATAGCTGAAATCGATTGGACTCCTTCAGATAGAAAGAACTACAGCGATTTTTGCACGAGACTAAAATATCATTTAGAGCGGCTCAAGAAATTGAATGTAAATTTCCGTCCGCTAACCGACGTCAATGAATAGATTCAAAAACTTTATAGTGTTGGCATCAATTTGAGGTATTGCAATGAGTTTTGTCAAGATCGCAGTGATAGGCGCCGGTTGTCGGGGCAGCGGTTATGCCGATCTGGCAGCCTTGTATTCTGAAAAAGTAAAAGTTGTGGCAGTTGCAGAGCCCAGGGATCACTACCGTACAACAATGGCTCTAAAACATTCGATAAAACCGGAATTATGTTTTAAGGATTGGAAACATCTTGCACAAAAGCAAAAGTTCGCGGACGCTGTGATCATAGCGACTCCTGATAATGAGCATGCAGAACCGGCAATAGCATTTGCCAATCTGGGTTATCATATTCTGCTTGAAAAACCCATGGCTCAAACTGAGCAGCAGTGTCGAGACATTGTGCAGGCAGTTCTAAAGAATGATATTATCTTTGCGGTTTGCCATGTCCTGCGGTACACAAGCTATACACAACAACTGAAAGCAATTATTGATGCCGGCTTAATCGGCGATATCATATCCATACAGCATCTTGAGCCGCTTGGCTACTGGCATCAGG
>MHXZ01000099.1:0-10030 GCA_001825665.1 Planctomycetes bacterium GWF2_41_51
GATACTGATAAACTTTTCAGCAATGTACTAATTAATAATCAAATCGAAGTAAGTAATATTAATGAAAGCAGATTTACATTTTTTTAAGGATATTATCATGAGAAAAACACAGTTATCGGTTTTAATGGTTTTATTTTCTTTTCTTCTCGTTGGTTGTTTTTCCTCTAACCCACAGGACATTCAATATTTTACTAAACCTCATGAAGCAATAGTAAGTTTTGATAAATATGTATTGAAACCAGCTGATGAGATAGAAGTTCATTGCTTGAATGTTCCAGAGCTTAATCTTCAAGTTCAGCGGATTCGGCCGGATGGAAGAGTTTCGTTTGAAGGTATTGGCACGGTTGATGCGGCCGGCAAAACTCCTGAAGAATTGGCAGCGGTTCTGCATGAAAAAGCGCTTCTTCTTTATTCCTTAAGCGGTGAGCATCCCATAGATGTTCGTGTCGATGTATTTAAAAGTGCATATTACTATGTTTTTGGCCAGGTGTTTTTCGAAGGTGCAAAACTTTGTACCGGCCGCGATACGGTTATATCTGCAATAGCTGCTGCACGTTTGAATACCTTGGCCTGGAAAGATCATATTCAGATTATTAGACCATCTCATGATCCCAATGTTGCCCCAAGAATTTTCGAAGTAAAGTATGATAAAATGATTGCTCATGGAGATACTTCAAAGAATGTCTTGCTGCAGGAAGGGGATATTATATTTGTTCCTCCAACAGTGCTTGGCGGAGCAGGCCTTGTTCTTGGTGAATTCCTTAATCCTATAGGAAGAGCTTTTTCTGCTGTAAGTGTAACCCAGCCAGCACCGTAATCTGTTAAGTATTTAAGAACGATAAATGAGAAAAAACAAAAAAAAATTGCTGCGAAGATCTATAAAGATCATTCACTTGCTAAATTCAGCTGTTTTCATAGGCAGTGCCGCGTATATTTTTGTTTACGCGCTCCATAAGACCGGACACAACTGGCTGTTTATTGCGTCTTTGTCAGGTTATACCACAATAATCGTATTATTTTTGTTTAGCTTTTATCTATTTGCTGTTTACAGAGGAATCTCTGCAAACCAGAACGTTAAAGATGAACACGTTTTAACCACAAGTCTGCCTTATTTGTTGTTCTACAATGTAAGTACACTATATGGGGTAGTTTTGGTCTGGTTCATTAGCTTCAACAACTACACCACGGCTGATTATCTATTGAGAATGTCCATAGGCGCTGTAGCCTTAACATTTTTGATTTGGATTGTAATAGACCCTTTGATTGGCTTACTGGAAATGCTGTTGCCTTCAAGTCGAATTCATAGAAACAAACGGATATCGCAAGCTCAGGAGAATCGCAAAAGAGAGTATGACGAAAAACAAAAATTACTTAAGGAAATTCATGTGAATGGTCGGAATGACAGACTAAGATGGCATCAGATTTTAGAATCCGACGCCGAAGAATTGTCCCTATTAATATCCGAAGGCAGTATTGATGATAAATTGCTTGAAAGCAGGGTAATAGAAATAGGAGTAAAAGCCTTTAGAATCGGAGGAATAGAATGCATGAGGCATTTGTTATTTATGACAAAAAAAATATGCGAACGCAAACGCCATGTTGTCAGGAATATAGATTATATATCAATATGGTGGGATGGAATCGGAAACTGGCGAAGTAAATGGATGGAAATAGAACTGACACAATAAAAAAAGCTGTAGAATTAACTACAGCTTTTATGTTTTAATATAAAAATAATATTCTAATTTACGAAAGAATTTTAGTTTTCCTGTTTTTTAGAAATCCTACTATTGCAATTCCTATAGTTCCAAGAAGAATGCTTCCCGGAGCCGGCGCAACCGGTACATCAGGTGTTACAATATCTGGAGGTGTATCAGTTCCCGGAATCGTATAGTAATAATAATAGTTATTATTGTTACTAGAGCTTCTGCGCTTACGGGGGTCTCTGAACAATGTACCTGTATAATAGCCTCCTGCTACCATTTCCGGCCCCAAATCTGAAGATGAAGATACGAAGCCACTGTCATCATTAGATCGCCTTCTTCTTGCACTTACACTGTTAATGCCATTAGAATAATTTGCTGCCGGTCTTGCTTTACTGCTGCTGCTGCTGAAACTCCAGGATGGGGAATCCTGAACTCTGGCATATGCGGCATCACCTAAATCGAGGTTATCGACATTGGATGCTAAATATGAATTAAGGATTTTTCCGTTTTGGTCTCCAGCAGTTCCTGGAATGTGGTTACGAAAAGTCGAATATGACTGTTCCCACCAGCTGTTTTGCATATTAGTGTAAATTGGTTTTGGATCAGTTTCGTAAGATACGATTGGTTCTGCCCATGCAATTGCTGACATTATAATTGTAATTACTAATAAAAAATTGATTTTCGCCATTTTTTAACTCCTTTATGCTTTTTGTGTTCAAATATTATTTTTGCATATTACTAATAAAGGTTTTATTTGAAATCGGGATGACTCCTGTTTACCTAATAGGTAAATATGTTATTTAGAAGTAGTCAGATGACTTACACTGCTTATTAAGAAGGTTTTTTAGTTTCGGAAAGTGAAGGATTTGGCTGCTGTTCGGCCGTTTTTACAGAAGAAACCGGAACCGGAGCAATATTCGCCTCTTTAATATCCTCTACAAATTTTAAAAGGAGGGATAATTTTTTCCGAACATGCGTTTTCCTATATATGTTTCGAAGGTGAGTTTTGACAGTCGTAGGCCCTATATTGAGCAATTGAGCGATTCTGTCATTCTCAAAATCTCTGCATATCAGAATTGCAACTTGCAGTTCCCGGTTTGTCATTCGATATTTTTTCTTGATGTAGCTCCATTGTTTCACATCAACTATTATGCCGGGATGTTTTCTCTCTTCAGGTACTTCTTTAATATCACGATTTTCATTTGTCGGAATCTGCAGCATAGGATTTATTCGATAAAAAGGTTAATATGTTTTGAGCTTCTGATACTTCGTTTATAGTTAATCCTCCTTGTATTTGATTTAAGCTGACTGCTTTTTCCAAATACGTGTACGCTTTCTCTGCATATCCCATTTTGTTCATTGTCTTGCCTAAATGGAACAGAGAAATAACATAGGAAGAGGAATTTTTATTATTTAAGTTTAAAGATTCATAAAAATCCTGAGATGCTTTTTTGAATTCTCCTAAACGATAATATATCAATCCTCGCGTGTCTGTCAGGCTGGAATAATCCGGATGAATTTTTAAGCCATTCTGGGCGAGTTCAAGAGCTTTCTCATATTGCCTATGATTTTCACATAGAATCCATGACAGATTATTAATTGCGATTTTATTATTTGGGTCTGATTGGATTAATTTTTGGTAAAACTCTGCTGCCTCGTCGAATTTTGCACTGCTATGCAGATTTATTGCAATCATCTGAATAGCGGGAGGATAATCGGGCTTGTATTGAAGTATTTTTCTTAAAAGGTATTCAGAGACAAATGGAGGAGGCTGATTTCCTGAAGTAAGAAAGCTTTTAACTACGTTAAGGCATTTCTCAATTCTTTCAGGATGGGACCGCAGTAAATTGTCAAATTCATCCTTTAAACTTTCCCAATCGTGCTGGAAATAAAAGATTTCACATTTTGCAATAGAAATATCAAAACTATTTTGGTTGTTATACGAAAGCTCTCGAAGTTTCTCCCATGCTTCATTATTAAAACTGCTTTTATACAATGCAATTGCCAAAGCGGTCCCAACTTTTTCTTTTTGCATAATTGGACACTTTGATTCATAGTTGCGTAAAAGCTGAATAGCTTTTTGATTTTGACCAATGGATATATAGGTATTTGATAACAATAAAATTATATCTATATCGTTTGGGATTCGTTTGTTCAAATGCTCAAGTGTCAACACGGCTATATCAGGAGAACTCAGAATCTCAGTTTTTGCTTTTAGTAAAAGAAGCGTTTTATCCTGTGAGCAGTATCTAAGGCCTTGCAGGATCGTATCCATAGCCTTTCCGCTTTCATTCTGGTTAAGATATATTTCAGCTAAAAGAGACCAGCCAAAGGAGAATTTGGGATTATCTTTTGTAACATCAATCAGGATGTTTTCAGCATGCACCATAGAGGAAGATTTATTTTCTGCGATTAAAAGCCTGGCTTTGTACCACAATAATTCAGGATCCTTTGGATAATTAACAAGCGCGTGTTTCAAAAGCTGCTGACATTTCCAAATATTAAAAGAGTCATTTATATCAGGCAGAGAATTAAGCATATACTTAACTATATCTATATTCGAAAGCTGTAATTGATATGCCTTTTCCAAATCATTGAAAGCGAGATCTAATTTTCCCATTGAACGGTAAAAAAGTCCTCTTGCCTCCCAAATATTTGAATTATTAGGGTCGAGAATTATAGCTTTATCGAAATCTTTTTGAGCGGATTCTATTTTTCCTAAAGACAAATACGTATGTGCGCGTAAAAGAAGAGATGTGCTTATTTCACTTTGGTTAACAATTTCATTGCATAAGTTCAAGGCCTCATTGTGATTGCTTGTTTGTATATTGAGTTCCACAAGCAGTGATTTGATTTTTAACGAATTCGGTTCCTGTGCTGCCAATTCATTAAGCATGTTACGCGCACTTTCATATTCCTTATTTTTTATTTTTAAAGATGCGATCAGCAGATTAACGATTTGTCTGTTTTTGTTTGGAGAGTCTATTCTTTCAAGAAATTCTATTGCTTCTGAAATTTTATTTTGTCTAAGAAGGTTTCTTAAATTTAATTTTAATACGTCTCCGTTGACATAATCCTGTTTTATAGCTTCATTTAACAAAGTTTCAGCAGTATCGTATTCTTTTACTTTAAAAAGAGTACCGATTATATGCGTCTTGACATTTATGTCATAAGGCCGATGGTTTAATGCTGATCGATAAGTAATAAGAGCTAATTGATCTTCTGACGCTTTTTCGTAAACATAACCTAATAATAATCGGCTGGCATTATCATAAGGATTGTCAGTTATGTTTTGTTTTAGCAAAGATACTGTCTGTTGATAATTATTCTCAAAAAATACATCACAGCACCATAGCTTCGCCTGCAGATATTTCCATTGTCTTCCTTCGTCTCCTTCAATCTTTTTAATTTCATCAATAATTACTTGTGCTTGCCGGTAAAGTTTTTCATTTAGATACGATTCAATTAATTTCTTTCTTAGCGGTACATCTGTCGGCATTGTTTGAAGTATTTCATTTATAAAAGTTCGCTCTTTAGCGGTATCATTCATATTTATATATATATCCGTAAGCATTAAAGCTAATTTTCGCTTTGATTCATAATCTTTAATTCTGGATAATGCTTCGAGAATTACCGTTTCACTTTGCTCCAATTTGCCTGCTTTACTAAGCACGTCACACAAGTATGCCGCTGGTGCGATATCTTCAGGGTACTGATTAATTAATTCAGATAACTTTAATTCAGCTTCACCATTCATTTTTTTTGCCATAAGCAAATCGATATAAGCAGCTTCAATTAACAACTTATTTGGATGTATTATCCTCAAGTTATTTAAGATTTGCTCTGCTTCTTCAAAATGTTCACATTCAAGCGAACAAGTAAATTTTAAAAGTTCAATTTCAAAAAGATTTGAGGTTACATCTGTTAAAGATGTTAATTCTTCAATTACATTTTTTAAAGTTTCGCACCTGGAGATTTGATCAGTGCCTTGAGGCTGAAAAATTTTGACTTTCATTTTTAGCAATAATGGTTCAAACATGTTCGGCATAATGGATATTGCTTTTTCTGAATGCTGAAGTGCTTCAGTATAAATCTGTTCACCAAAAGCTAATCTTGCAAGTTGGATATGCCATTTATAACTTTCGGGCTGCTCGATAGTTTTTTTTCTAAGCTCTGTTAAGGCTGATTCAGTATCCCCGACCTTCAAAAATGCGTCGATTAATTCTGGAACAATCTTTTCTGAATCAAACCCCATTTTAAGAGCTATATTCCACATTCTTATCGATTCGTAATCTCTTCCTTCAGCTTTTGCGACAAGTCCCTCGAGCCATTTAACAGCAGGTGGGTCCATTTCCTTTATTTTCAATTTTTCAATATATTTGCATCCTTTTATAAGGTCCTCACCTTTTATCATCAGTTCGGCGGCCATAGGCATGAAGTCCCATGGGTCATTTTTAAGAGCTTTCATTGCGTAATCAGCGACCTGCAGCATTTCAGCTTTAGAACCTTCTTTCAAAGCTATTTGCGCACGTGTTTCCCATATTGCCATAATTGCCGGGTTCTTCACTTCAGCGATATTTAAATGTTCCTTTGCTTTAGAAAACAAATCAATGCGGACGTAAAGATTTGCAAGTTCGACATGTATATTTGGATCTGACAAATCGAAAAGCTCTGCACTTGTAAGATCAGTTAAGGCATCAGAGTGTTTATTCTTCAGGATGTAATATCCAGCGCGCGAGATTAATGCTTCAGGTGACTTTGGATTATTCTTGACGCATAAATCCAACCAATACTGCGGATTTCCGTATAAACCATCAATATTTTTTTCAGAAAGATTGGACATTAGTTCATAGGCAATTATTTCTTCCGGATATTCTTTTATCATTTTTTTCGCCAATTCCGCTGATTCAGCGAATTTTCTTTGCCTTGCCAATGAAATCGCAAAAATAGTTTTAATTTCATTATTGCTATTATATTGAAGATATCTGTTTGTCACATTTTCAGCTTCAGAAGCCGCGTTTAATTGCAAATAAAGGTTCGAAAGTTTAATAACCGCTGTTTCATTGCTTTTATCAGTTCGTATCACTGTTCTATAAGCAGCTATTGCCTGTTGAAGATTCTCCTGTCTTGCAGGTCTAATATGAAGCTGAGCATCCGCATATTTTAGAAGGATATTGATATCATTTGGACAAAATGCAAGATAACGTCCGAAATTACTTGCAGCCATTTCCCACTTAAAATCATAGTATGATTTTAATCCTGTCTTTAATGATTTATTTTTGAGTCTTTCACTTTGCCATTGATGAAGTGCAAATACAGAAAAAGCTACTACTATTAAAATTGGTATAAAAATAATGGGTATGATAATTTTTCTTTTCACAGAGTCCTCTGGTTTTAGAAGTATTTTACAAAGTTCATAATCAGTTTCGACACAGTTTTAAAGCAAATTTTGACATCCAAAATAATAGAAATATTTTTTACATACTTTGTATCGTAATAAATCCATTCCTGGAAATCCTGTCCGTTCAGGCGTGTTCTGTATACCTGCCACAATCCTGTGATTCCGGGACGTACTGATAATCTTGCATCACGCCAATGGCTGCAATAACTATTTTCTCTCGCCGGCGATGGCCGAGGCCCAATCAGGCTCATTTGCCCGAATAGAATGTTTAAGAATTGAGGTAGTTCATCTATATGTGTATCACGCAGGAACCTGCCGATTATAGTTACTCTTGGATCATTGTCGATTTTGAATTGAGGCCCATCCACCTGGTTTTTAAATCCCAGTCTTTCCTGTATGTCGTCTGCATTTATTATCATGGTCCTAAATTTAAGGCACGAAAAAGTTTTACCTTTCAACCCCTGACGTTTATGTTTAAAGAGAACTGGGCCCTGCGAGGTCAATTTTATTACCGGCATAAGAATAACAAAAATGATTGAGAATAGCGGCAAAACAATCAAAGCAGCAGAAAAATCCAATAATCTTTTCCAGAATCGGGCATAAGAAAAGAAAGGCCATGTTCTATAATCGTTTTTATGATTGCTGTTTGAAACATTTATTCTTGGATTTATATTTGTATCTAAATTATTTTCAAGGGGTAATCCTGCAATTCTTTTTCGCGTAAAAGTAAATTCCGGCAATTTACATCCAGGGCAAACTATTGAGTTATATATTGTTGCTGAAGATGGGATCGCAGCATTTTCACCGATAATTGTCGGCCCAATAATAACAGCCCCATCTTCTATGCGTACATTTTCACCGAATATAACTGAGCCATATAATCGGGCTTTATTATTGAAAGAGTTATTTGTATAAAAATTTTGAGGATTTGCCTGTAAATACTCATTAACCATAGCTAATACGCCTTCTTCTGTATGCAAATCCTTTATTTCTCCACCTAACCTAAACGTTTTTGTTTTGAAACCGTTGTAAATTATATGCTTTAAAAAAAACGAGAACCTAATTGGTATTAGATTGTTTTTTATAATAGTTTTTAAAACACATGCTTTTAAAACAATGATATGGGGCCAGGTATTTGAAATAGTATCAGGTAGAATAGAATCTGAAAAAAAGCGTCTATAACCTATAACTTCGTTATATGTTTTAGTTCTTATATTTTCACGATAGGATGCCAGTCTATCATCTACATTTAGCATGATTATTTGGTCTCGGTTTTCTTCGATAAGCTTGTTCAAAAGTCCATAATTGATTTTAGTTAAATACGCACCATTCGAAATAATAACCCATTCATCCTTTCCAGATACCCCTAAACTTTCAAGATTGATATTTCCATCATAAGCAAAGGAGGGATTTATGCCATCTATAAAACAGCTGCAATGCTGATGTGCACTGAAGATAATATCACCTATAACTTTACTTTCTTTTGCGAGTTTTAAAGGTAGTGATTCCGACTGATTATCTATCATTATAAAATGTATAATTCTCATTTGATTCTCGAAGGAGAGGTTTATTTTACTTCTGGTATCACAATGTTATCAGCAGGTTCTTGTTTTACATCTTTGATAACGTTTGTTTTGCCATAATATCCGTACCCATAAGGATAGTATATTTGGTTATATTTGACATTTGATAATACTATTCCAAGCAAGTTAACATTTATTTGTTTGAGTCTTTCAATCGTATCTTTTAAGTCCGGAGTCTCTGTATGTCCTGCCAGACTGGTGAGAATAACGCCATCAACCATACTCGCCCAAAGCAGGGCATCTACCGCTGCCAAAACAGGCGGTGTATCGATAATGACATGATCGAAGATACGGCTGATTTCATTGATAAACTCAACCATATTTTTGTGATGGATAAGCCTGTTTATAATAGATATATCACAAGGCTCGGCAGTTAAAACAGATAAGCCAGGTACATCCGAATACAAAAGCAGGTCTCGCAATTTAAAATCAGCAAGAAGCTGATGCATGCCTTTACCTTTATTATCAAGCTTTAAATATTTCGCAATATCAGGTTTTCTCAAATCACCATCAATAAGCAGGACTTTTTTCCCAATCTTTGCCAAATTTGTCGCAAGATTAACAGCGAGCGTGCTTTTTCCTTCTCGAGGACTTGCGCTGCTTATAACGAGTTTGTTCGGAATGGTGCAATTATTCATAAGACCAAGATTGATGCATATTGAATGATAATCGTCTGCAAGCTGCCTTGGCCACATTGCTTTTTTGATTTTATCCCTGCTTGTTGTGGTGCCGATGATTCTGACACCGATCCTTTTCGTTATATCATCTGGTGTTTTAAGTCTGAGGTCAAGCTTGTTTGTAATAAGTGCAAGACCAAGGCCGAATACTAATGATCCCATTGTTATTGCCAATGAATATTGCATACGTCTATCTTGATATGGTGCTGTATTTGCAAGATAAGCAACAGATATTCTTGCTAGCCTTTTCCTTTCCATTTCAAGTTCTCCGATTCTTTTTTGTATTGTGCTGTACATATCCTTCGAATTATCTAACTGTTCCTTTACATCCTGCATAGCAAGCTGCTTTCGGCCAAGTTCGATTGTTTTTGAATCCTCATGTACAAGCATATCCCGAAGTTGTTGCTGATGCAGCGAAATCTGTTCGAGTTTATATTTATATTCCTGGATTTCCAACATATCGCTTTCTTTGAATTCCTTTTCAGCCATTTCGTCGAAATTTTTATCAGCCTGCTGGCGAAGCTCCTCAAGCCTTTGTTTTAATGCATTTAAAAGTGATTCTTTTCTTGCAAGTTCCGGGTTAGTCGGAGCTAAATGCTGTTTGGCTGTGATTAAAACCTGTTCGAGGTTTGCCACATTTGAAGTTGTTGTTTGCACCATCAG
>MHXZ01000099.1:10039-32228 GCA_001825665.1 Planctomycetes bacterium GWF2_41_51
TTGAAGTTGTTGTTTGCACCATCAGGTCTGAATTAATAAAATCGTGTCTTAATTTTGCCATTACTTCAGGAGTAATTGTTTTTTCTTTTTGTGAGCTATGCAGGTCTATCTTTGTTTGCAATACAATTCTTTCGAGTTCGAGTTCTGTAACTTTTTCCTGAAGTTTTGCCAAATGATTCATCATCATCTGTTGACGATTATCCAGAATAACGGAACCGAATTCCTGTGCCATATCATTTAAAGTTTTCCGCTGTCTTTCTATTTTTTCAGCCATTACTCTTCTTTCGTCTTCAAGAACAGTGAGTTTATGGTCGCCGTCTTTCAGTTCTTCAGTTGCTACAATTGTCATATAAGCCTGAACAAAAGAATTCGCTATTTTGGATGCGTTTGAAGGATTAGAGCTTTTTACAGAAATTTTAATCAATTCTGTCTTGTCCTCCGGTGCAACAGTAAGTTTATTGTCTGCTATAGCCTTTCTCAGCAGGAGAATAAGATCTGATGAATTATTCTTTGAAAATTTGTTTCTTACTGCTGTAACAGGATCTCTTGATTTTGCTTCCTCCATAAGTTTTATGTTTTTATCTGAAAGGTCATCAACCACTCTTTGCAATACTCTGTCGGAGGTTATCAAATCAGCCTGGGTGTACATATAGTTTCGATACATCGGGATTCCTTCTTCTCCTCCGAATAGAATACTTGATATAACTGGTGCTACCCGGATTGCGGCAGTTGCAAGATAAAAGGGTTTTATAAACATCCATACCGCAGGAAGGCCAATGCTGCATATTATTATCATTGTAAATAAAAGGATCTTCCATCGTTTTCGTACTGCTGTTAAGATATTTAGGGCTGGATCGCCGTCTTCATTGGTTGGATAAACCATGCCGCCTGATTGCGCAAGATTGTGATTGTCCGAATATTTTGTTAACGTATTCATTTTGAATTAACCTCCAAAACTTCCTATTAATATTAATTTTAACAAATCTTTATGTTCATGTTTTCGAGACAAGAATATTCATTAGTTTTATTTCAAACAGCAGCATAGCAAGACCGAGCGGGACCATTGCATACCCGCTAAAATCGTGAATCAATGCTGCCCATCTCTGACCCCAGACAACTGTAAATGCGATTGCTGTGATAGTGAGCCTGATGATATTGCATGCAAACGCGATAGGGAGGCTGGACAACAACAGTGAAATCTTTTCCCATTTAGACTTTTTAATTATTAAACTTGTAAATACAATGATTATTATGAATGCTGTTATCATTCTTAGGCCGCTGCATGCCTCAGAAACAGCTATTGCTGTATTGTCAATATAAAGAATATTGCCCTGACGATTTACTACATAGCCAAGTAATCCAATACAAAATACGGCGCATGAAGTTGCTATTTTCTGCAGAGGGAGCATTATCGAATTGTGGATAATATGCGGCGGGGGAAGCATTAAAATCAAAAATAAGAATGGTGCTAAATTGTTGTAAAATAATCTCCATCCAAACAAAATGATGATTACTGACCATATAGATAATATGAGCGAGAATCTTTCGGCCGATGAGAACATAAAGTAAAGACCGAATAATCTGATCATCTGTGCAACAATGTAAATTGAGATTCCAAATGCAAAACTCTGCATCGTAATTTGTGAAATATTTTGTTTCCTCATCCAGATTGCAATTCCTGCAAGAAAAGGAACTAATAAACCAGCAGAATAATCATTACTCCTGTTCCAAAAGACTAAAAGTTCTCTTATCTCTGGAAAATAAGACCAGATGAAAATTGCAGCAATAATTATCAAAGAAGCTGTTTTCGGCTTTAATAATCCTTGACACCCTGTTAGGGGGGGGGTATATTTGATTTTTACTAAAGCAGACTGTAACACTGATGTAATATTTTGTTTAATTAAATCTCCTGTGCTTCGTATAACAGCTTTGCTTTCCACATTGCAAAATGATGGTATAGCTGCATTATAATCGATCACACTATTTGAAACGAAGCAATTTTTGTTAACATGGGAGCCATCCCAAAGAACACTTTGTACAATTAAAGAGTTCTTATCTATAATTACATCATTGCCAATGACAGCAGGACCGATAATAACTGCATTTTCGCTAATAATACTGTTGTTGAGGATAATGACTGGAGCAAAAATTCTCACACTCTCATCGATAATAGCGCTTTTGGAAACAAATGTGTCATTCGAATAACATTCTTTTTCAATTAAATATTTGCTCATAGCTTCTAAATATTGAGTATGATTTCTGTAAGAATATAAATTGTCAGTCAAAGTTTCAGATACTACTTTTTTATTCTGTTTAACAAGTGCTGCTATCAGATTTTCTTTTATATCAAAATAACCTTTTGCAGGTATCCATTTAATAATATCTCGGTTAGCAATATATATGTGTGCAGTTGATTTCGAAGTGTCGCTGCCTGAAAGTATCGTCAGAGTTGATTGATTATCAATGTGCCGAATTATCGCATCTGTCAAATCCGGCAGGTCTGCCATTTGAGAAGGGATAACAATTAAAATTTCGTCTTGACAAATTTTTACGGCCTCTCGGATACAGCCGGCAGTTCCCAAAGGCATTTGTTCATCGAGAAAGAATAACTCTATGGAAGCTGGATTTTCAACTGCCATCTGAAATATTTTGGTATTGCTGTTGCTGCAAATTATAGCTTTCTTGACAGACAAATTCGTGAGTTTTTGAAGCAATTTGTTTATTGCAGGCTCATCGGGGACTGGCCATAATGCAGGAGGAATTCTTGATGCCAGCCTGCAGCAGCCAAAATCATTGTTCGCTGCAAGCATAACTGCGCAAATTTCATGCTTATTTTTTAATTGATAATTCATATATTTCATTTTCAATAGAATTGAGAAATGTTGTGATTTTCTCGATTACTGCATCACTGGAATTAATTCTTTTTCGGGGTACAAAATTTTTCAATTGACCTGCTTTTGGCCCAATTTCATTTTCATTAGAATTGAGAAATGTTGTGATTTTCTCGATTACTGCATCACTGGAATTAATTCTTTTTCGGGGTACAAAATTTTTCAATTGACCTGCTTTTGGCCCAATTTCATTTTCATTATACGCTGCCAAAAGATAGCCTTCGGCTTCGAATCTTTTTGCGATTGCGACCTGATGGTCATTTACAACTTCACCGTATCTTTTCAGGCGGGGGATTACCAGCATAGGCTTTTGATATCTTAAGGCTGTTTCAATTGTGCCCATACCTGAATGGCTTATTATTGAAGCGGCATTGCGAACGTATTTTTCAAAATTTTCAGCGTTCATTGTCTGCACTGCTTTGAAATTGATGGGTTTATATGAGCTTTCCCCCATTTGGGCATAAATTTCGTCATCTATTTCTTTTGCCAGGTTGTCGATTGCCTTTACCATCCTGTCAAATGGAAATTGTGTTCCTACTGTCAGGAATATCATATTAACGTTCCCGCGTAATTAACATTAACATACTGTTCTGATAATTGCTTCCATTGTGCCAGAAATAAATTTGCGAAAGGTCTGACCATTCTGCCTGAAAGAGATAGCTTCTCAATATTTGTAATACTGTCTATCCAAATTATTTTTGCTCCTGTTATTTTTCCAAGCATGCATGTGATGCAGCCTACTGCGGCGCCGGTACTTATTACAACATCCGGCTTCTCTTTGAGGATGATTTTAATACAATGAAACAGAGCGACAAGTGATTTCAAAAGGTGCTGTCTGTTGCATTCACAAACTATATAAACTTTTCCATGTTTTGAGAGTTTCGTTTGAACAACATCAGACGTTGTTATAAAAAATGTGTTGTAGTTGTTCCAGCATTTAGCTAATTTCAGTAATTGATTTAAATGTCCTCCCGCTGAAGCAGCTAAGCATATTCTCATTGGTTTATTGTTTTCTTTCATTTTAATTCAATTCATTGCCTTTAGATTCATTTATACTTCTATAGTCTGCAATGTTTCCAAAACTAATTTAGCTTTTTGATCCCATGTATCACCCTGAACTTTTTTCCTACGAAAAGTTTTTTTTTGCAAATCATTTTCATTTATTGCTGTAGAGATGCAATTTGCAAAGTCTTCAGGTGTATTTGCAGTATAAACCACGGTTAAATACTTGTTCAATTCCGGAAATGGTGTGCTGACAACCGGCTTCCCTAAGGCAAGGTATTCTTTCAATTTGATTGGATTGCAGGCTTCAATCCATTTATTCTGCTTCCACGGCATTATTGCGACATCGAAGCATTTGCCATACTGTGGAATTTTATCATAAGGTTTTTGTCCTAACATCCAAACGTTATTTTTGTTTTTAAGGTTGCTTACGTTGCTAAGAGTTTTTCCAATGAAGACAAAAGACGCATTAGGCATCAGCGTGATTAATTTTTCAGTAAATGGTATATCAAAAAGATGTTCGTCTATATTGCCAAAAAAACCAATAATAGGACCCGGTATATCGGCCATATCTTCCGGTTTATCTATAATTTGTTCAGCATTAGCAAATATATCAAAATCTACCCCGTGGTCTATTAACATTGCTTTTTTGCATTGTGAGGCTTCGATATTATAAAGTTTCTCGTTAACATAAAATGTGATATCAGCGTTTTGCTTTAATGCCGAATCGTATTTTAGTATTATTGTCGAATCTATATTCGGGAACTCTTCATATTTATCCGTTCTCTGATATACTAATTTAGATTTTTTCATATTAATCGCAATATCTGCCGCCGCCGGACAGGCAACCCATACCAAAGGATCTTCAATCTTAAGTTTCGCACATACAAGTGCGGTTTGAAATCCTACTATTAAATCATTAACCTTCTTTGCTCGTTTTATATGATGCAAAGGAAATGACAGCGGGCTGAACACATAAAATCCTTCATCTGTTTTTTGCAGGCCATGTAATATACTCTCAGATTTTCTCATCAATTTTTTTATAAAATTTTTGCCTTGTGAAATTTTTGGTTTTTGCATCACTATTGAATTGATATACAGCACTTTTTTTTTGGCAGCGAAACGTTTCATAAGCTGAAAATCAATATGCGCTCTGTTGTGATACCACCAGTCTTCGCCGCCAAAACATACAATTTCAGAATTTATCGTTTCAGACATAAATAATCAGCTCCCAGCAATGATAAAAAAGTTCCCTTGCAGCACACTCTGCTTATCGTAGTATCGCGTACAAGATGATATGGTGTTCTTATCAGAAAATATAACGAGATGACAATACATGCCGCTGCATAAGATAATCTGCTGTAATGTTTTTTTATAAACAGCAGAATGCTTCCTTTTAGCTGCAGCATCATTGTGCCTTTTATTTTTTTACTGCTTTCGCCTCCAAGATGAATTATTTTTCCATTTGGACAGAAAAGTATTTTCCAGCCGTGCTTTTTAAATCTCATACACCAATCAGTTTCTTCCCCATACATAAAAAATCTTTCATCCAGTGTTCCCGTATCTTCAATAGCATCTCTGCGTACGAGCATAAAACAGCCTGCGACAACATCAACTTCTTTTATCTCGTTCCACTCCGACCTTGCATATCTTTCTCGTCCAAAAAATTTGTTTTTAGGAAAGATTGTATCCAAATGAGCTGCTGCTATAATTAAATTCAGAATAGAAGGGAACATAAAACATGATGATTGCGGTGTTCTGTCGCGATTTAAAACCTTACAGCCCATCACAGCTGCTTTAGAATTTGATTCTGCAGCAAAAAGCGTTTTTTCAATTGCGTTTTCAAGAACGATAGTATCATTATTAAGTAAAAGTATAAAATTTCCTTTGGATTTGTTTATTCCCTGGTTGTTCGCCGCTGCAAAACCTTTATTTTCCTCGTTGCAGACAAGTATAACTTTGGGAAATTCCTCACGTATCATTTTACATGATAAATCTTTCGATGCATTATCGATTACAATAATCTCAAAGCAGATGTTTTTAGTTTGCTCGTAGATTGATTTGAGGCATTGTCTTGTGATTTCCAGCCCATTCCAGTTTACCAGTATTATTGATAATTCGATTCTCATATTAATGCCCATTGAGAATTATAATTTCCGACAGGTTGATTGACTCGGAAATATCTGTTTGAAGTTTCCAGTTCGATTGCCAATCCCACCATTGACAGTGACATATAGTAAAGCATCGTTATTTGTCCAAAATACGAAACGCCGAGAAATGATATGCAGTGCGCCACCATCATTACGAAAACCGACCACATCAGGAATGCTTTTGCAGCAAAAGGTTCATTTATGCTCATTTTTAAAATGCTTTTTAACGCTGTATAAAGCATAAATATGAATAAAACCAGCGTTATAAATCCTCCTCTCACCCCTTCGAGTACGAATTGATTTGTGACATCTCCAAGGCCCCATCCCCAATGTGCTGTGCTTTTACACCCGAGAATTGCCCATTGATTAAAATGTTTCACTGCCTGGTCTATAACATAGAATCTATGCCATCCGGTCGAACCTCCCAAAACATTAATCCTTGCCAGTAAATGCCATACAGGTTTATGCATAATAAAGTGCAATCCTAAAAGTGCGAATGAAATAAACCATCCTGCAGCCGGAGTTAATTTCCGAAATTTATACATACCAAGAAAAAATATGATGGCCGCTGCGGTTAAAATCGGGGTACTTGAGGCTGTCGCTGCTATAATGAAAATTACAGAGCCTATGGCAGCTATATAAAATATTTTATTTTTGTCGAACCCTGCGTATCCAGCAAACAGTGGCAGCAGGATCGCTGAGAATAATCCGAGCATAATCGAATGTGGAAATGCCGCCTGACATCTGTATCTTTCGTCACGTATCAACGTCGTTACTCTGCCAAGTGCTTCGAATGGATTATCCCCGCTCATCCATTCCATTGCTACAAGCGGTGCAAGTGCCATTATGCTTATTGCATAAAAATCAACAGCAGATTTTATGTCATCCCAGGAACGTACAGTTTTTCTGAACATCCAGTACAATCCGATTACATCGAACAGCAGACCACTGCGGTTGACTACAGCCTTAAAATTCATCCATTGAATACTGTAAATAAAAGCTCCGCAGATTACCCATGCAAATACCAGGTAATCGAAGCGGTTCCATGTGATTTTTTTGTTTTCTGCTCTTATTATTATCCTGAATATTCCCGTGGCTACAAGGATTCTTAACACTGTAAAATCCAATCCCATCAGGATTATTCTTTGATCAGTCGGTACGAAACACGCTGCTATTATATAAGGCAGCAACAGATATTTCCTTGGTACCGCCAAGGTGATAATTACCAGCAGGACGGTTATGATAATTGTTATCTTGTTAATTAACGGATTTCCTGCCATTATTTTTTCCGATCGAAATCGTATGTGTACCAGAATGATCTTGCTGCGCAGTCTTTTAACAACGTCAGTTTTTTTAATCCATTTTCTTTAAAGTTTGGTATTTTTTTCAAGTCGCGCATAAACCATCCGATTGATTGTCTAATAGTAAAAATCTTGTTTCTTTTTCGGTTATTTCTTAAATCCTGTGCTTTTTCGAATTCGATTATTCTTTCTGCGGTTCTGCGGCATGAATCCTTATGAGAATGATAGGCCTCTGTCGATGCATCATACACAATTTTATAATCGTGATTGATTGCCCATTGAGCCCACTCCTTGTCCTCGGCTGCCGGCATTATTATAAAAGCATGCTTCTGCCATACGCTTTTCCGAATACAGCATGCAGCGTTGCTAAACTGCATATTTGCATCTAAATTTCCCTTATCGAATATTTTTGATTCATTGCCAAAGGTTTTTTCCAGTCTCAATTGCTCGTATACTTCTGCGCTCGGGCGTGGAATTTGTTTGCAATAAACGCCAGCAACTTTTTCATTTTCGAAGTGAGAAATCATTTTTTTCAGCCAGCTTTCATCGAATGGGACTGAATGGCCGGATAAAATAGAAATAAATTCATTTGTGCAATTCTTAATTCCTAAATTGAGTGCATAAGAATAATTGAATTCCTCTTTCTTTATTTGAATTAATTTCACTTTATGTTTTTTTACAATTTCGATAGTTCCATCCATAGAACCGCTGTCAACTACAATTATTTCCAGATTCGCACCGGCGTTTTGAGCTGACATAACATTAAGAAGTTCACCAATTAATTCTCGTTCATTAAATGTTCTAATTACACAGCTTATCATATTAAACTAAATCTCCTTTTTTGTGGTTTTCGATAATTTGTTCATACCAGTTTATTATGCGTGGAATAACTACAGGAATAGAAAACTGTTCCTCAACTTTTCTTCTTGCCTGTAGGCCTAATTGCCGGCATAGATTCGGATTCTCAATCAGCTTCTTTATGGTCGTAGTTAAAGCTTTTTTATCTCCGACAGGAACCAGCATACCATCTATACCATCGTTTACTATCTCTGTCGGCCCGCCGCAATGGCTGGCGACTACTGCGGTTCCGCAGGCCATGTGCTGGGTCAAAGTATATGAGAAACTTTCGAATCCCCGGCTTGGCACTACTGCGCACATCGCGTTCTGCTGGCA
The DNA here is from genome assembly GCA_001825665.1 of Planctomycetes bacterium GWF2_41_51. Classification (GTDB taxonomy): domain Bacteria; phylum Planctomycetota; class Phycisphaerae; order Sedimentisphaerales; family UBA12454; genus UBA12454. The sequence goes on from MHXZ01000099.1 coordinate 18,557, forward strand.
GGATAAAAGTTCGTCATTTGGCATCCAACCGGCTATTATTACCTGTCGTTTGTTTTCCGCTGGTATGCGCGATAATATCTCTTCAGAAGTCATCTTATGACGACCCCCGACGCATTTTGAATTTTTGATGTCTTTTCCTATTAAACGGACTATTAAATCAGGATGTTCTTTCAATAACGGTATAACTGCTTCAATCAGGTCAAATACACCTTTGTTGTATTGCAGCCTTCCTGTGTACAGCAATTCTTTTTTCCTGTTTTCATTTTCCAATGGCCGGAAATATTGTGTGTTGACAGGATTAGGCAAAACCTTAATTCTGCCTGTCGGAATTGACCAAATCAAACTGATATGATTGGATAATACATAACTCGGTGAGCCTATAGCATCTGCTCGCCTTGTTTGAATCCGTTCACGCCTTTCTTCAAGGCTCAGCCACAGAGGCATTTTCCATGGAGTGCCATTTGATGGAATTTCTTTTACGCCTGACGCCGGCGTATGACATCTGACAACGATTGGTATGTTTAGATTGCCGATAAAATGTCTTGCCCACGCTCCATATTCCGCAGTTTCAATAATATCGAATGAATTTGTTTTTTCTATGCTTTTGAAATATTGCCACGCTCGCTTAGACCACGTATGATGAGGCTCCCATATCCATCTAAACAATTTCCGCTGAAATTTTCCCCGCTCTGACGGTAATTGCACTTGTGCTATTTTGACTCCGTTTATTTTCTCAGGCTTTTTGTCATGAGTTATTACCGTAACATTATGCTTAAGTTCAGAAAGGCCTTGAGCAAGGTTATACATATAAGTTCCGATTCCGCCTCCGTATGGCGGCCACTCTAAAGATAAAAGGCATATATTCATTGGCATAGTTGTTGTTTAATGAGCCTGACAACAGGTATAAGTTGAGGCATTAGTATTTTCGTTTTAAGTTTGAAGTATTCCCAATGGAAGGTTTTCATTGCAGGAAATCTATTGATTAAATTTTCAACTTGTCTGCTTTCACCGTTATACATACATTCCTGCGCTAACCTTAATGCGTATTGTGACAACCATCTTTCCATAAGCGGCAGTAAAATTTCCGGACAATTTTTTTTAATTTGTTCAATATCGGTCAAAAATGGCTGCCTTATTTGATTGTGCAGGCTTGCAGAGCCGCATTCAGATGCTTCTATGTGAAACCACCATAAGGGCTTGAGAATACGGAAAATGTTATGATTAAACATGATTTGCAGCCACAAATAATAATCTTCTCCGAGTTTACAATTGTCTTTTGCATAAAATCCCCCGTATTTTTCAATTATATTTTTTTTACATAGAGTCGAACTTGAATGTAGAATGTAAATAGAATGTTTCAATTCGCTATCACTTATTTCATTACTAAGTTTCCATGCTCCGTCATTCATTCCACGCCTGCGGAATTCTGTCGAAATATCTTTTCGATTCGTTCCAAGGTAATATGCTGCCGCGGCAACATCACAATCTGGATTGTTATTCAATGCAGTTATGCATTTTTCCAGGAATTCGGGCATCCATTCGTCATCAGCATCCAGAAAGGAGACAAATGAACCTTTGCTCTCAGCCAAACCTCTGTTGCGTGCGGCGCCGGGGCCGGCGTTTCGTTGACGGATTAATTTGACTTTATTGTCTCTATATCCTTTGACAATTGCCGGCCCTGCGTCGCTTGACCCGTCATCTATAACGATGATTTCAAAATCTTTGTACGTCTGTTTCAAAACGGAATCCAAAGCTCTTCTGATATATCTGACTTTATTATATAGAGGTATGATTACACTGATTGTTTTCATTCGTAAATCTTCTCTGCAAGATTAAGTAATTCCATGTTATATCCAAGCCACTGGAGCGCATTAATTGCCTGTTTGGGTTTATCAAAAGCAAGCGGTAGCAGCGAACCTGTAAGTTGAAGACTTAATTTAGAGATTGCCGCATAACGTATTGCATACCATAGAAGGGGAGTTTTGTTTAGCATCTCCGACTTACAGAAAGATCGTATATGTGCAATTCCTCTGCCGCAGCTATACGACCTTTTAAGAATATTTTTTACTGTTAATTGCTCTGCGTTAATTTTATGGCCTACTACAGCTTCCGGACAATAAACTATTCGATGACCTTTCGCGACAACGTCTCGGAAAAATACAGTCTCAGTTGCCATAATTCGGTTTTTTGGATGCCATTCGATTTTATTATCGAACATTTTAACATCTTTAAATATGCTTCGTCTAACCCAGAAATTAGGACTGAATGGGTATTCGTTTATTTCATAAATACATTGATGTTCCTTGTAATTATGAACGGCAAATCCAAAACTCTGTATAGAGCTTTCCTCCGCCCATTTAGGAAGGCTGATATTTGTCGGCCATACGGGATAAATTTTTCCGCCGAAAACGTTGTATTCCGGCCATTGCTCACAGGTGTAATTGATAACAGAAAACCAATTGGCGTTTGGTACGACATCATCATCTGTGAATACAACTATTTTGCCGAATTTCGCTTCATTCAAAGCCTTATTTCTGGCTGGGTTCTGGCCGGGTTTAGATTCGAACAAATAGGTAATAGGTAAGTATTTGCTCCATTTCTCTATCACCCCTTTGGTATTATCTGTCGAATTATTATCAACAATCACAAACTCGACTTTAATATTTTTACGTTCCGTCTGTGACATACTTTTTAATGTATCATTCAGGGTTGCTGCTCGATTGTAAGTTGTCATTACTACAGTTATATCTGCTTTGTTATTCATATTGCTCCAAGCGTTCTCTGACAAGACTTTTATCATCTTTAGTTTTATTAATTTTACTTTGTTTTGATAATTCGCAATGAAGAAATTCTAATTTGCAGCCAATTTTTGTCCCGCAAAAGTGGTCGCTCTTTGTAAAAAATTTTCTTAAACATATTGTATTTGCTCTTTTTTCTTTGACTTTTTAGTTTGGATCATTTCATAGAGTTGCTTATAAGCATCCCATCCAGTCTCGATTTGATTTTCCGCCGACGCCAGGAGTCTGGGCTTGAATGAATCAGCAAATTGCCACATCTGCTCGATACTGCTGCTCAATTTTCTTGCGAAATTATTGTCGTCTAAAGAAATCAATTCGCATCCACACCCAAATTGGCCGGCAAGTCCCGCAAATTTGTTCTTATAGTATGCTGTCTTATATAATGTTATTGCCGGTATTCCCTGTGAAAGCGCAAATACCGCGGAATGATAACTCCCTGTTATTACAATTTTGCAGTTTGATACCTTATCGATGATTTCCTGAGGGCTGCATATATTGCTTTGAGGAAAGTAATTTCCAGTGATACGTTGTATAATTTTTGAATCTGCTTCATTTTCATAAAATGAAATTGGAATTGGTACAATCGGGCAGCAGTATTTTAGCCCATAATTTTGTACAATGTTGCCAACGGTTTCTATATGTTTGTCATTCGCCTGTGAATATGACGAGATTCGCAGGTTTACTCCGATGCTTCTGCCGGTCTTCATCGGCCTTGATTTATATGCAGGCTCAATTGCATCGTCGCCCGTTAATAAAATTCTCTCTTCTTTGACATCCAGAGATTTAAGCAAATTTAGACTCGCATCTTTTTCACGGATAGCTATAAGATTTACTTTTGGCAATACGCTTTTTGCTTTTTTGAAAAGTCTTTTATTTTCAATTGGCCCGATTCCCTGGCTGAACATCGCGGTCGGAATACCTAGTCTGTTGGCTATTTCCAGCAGTTCCAGCACGGTTACAGCAAAGTTTGCAAAATGGTCATTGAGGTCTCCCGCGCCGCTTATAACCAGCAGGTCGGTGTTCGTAAATGCTTCCAGAAAGTCGCGCATCGATTCTGCACTTTTACGCCTCATCTTTAGTTTGAATTGAACAAGTCCGCTGTAAATACTCGGATAAAATCTCCGTGACATTTGTTCCAGATTCGTTAATGGCTGTTCCAATCTCTCCGGCAGCAGCTTATATAATTTGCCCAGAATATTCCTGTCGTGAAACCATATATGTCTGCCATCTCCGTGAATCGCGTATGTTTTTGGACACAACTGCGATAGAATCGCAGGCTTGTTGGTTATTACTTCAATCAATGCCATCGGCCACAATTTGTGCAATCTCTCCACGGCCACTTGCAGCATAGCCACATCTCCCATATTGCATAAATCATAACACCCGCTATCTACTAAAATTCTCACTTAAGTGCTCCTTCCAGAATATTTGCATTTTTGCTAAAAGAATAGCCATTAAAAAAATTTCTCACTCTTGTTCTTATCGCAATGTTTTTTCTGATTATATCCCAGTTAATCCCTCTTCCATTTAGTCTTTTTTCATTTTTCTTTATGCATATCTCAAGCGAATTTACCCATTTATCTTTAATCATTCTTTTCCTCGCTGCCCAAAGCATGCATCGGTATTCAAATAAAATCGCAAGATCAGGAACATATATATTTTCAATTTGCTGCTTTGTAATATCCAGGGGGAAACATTTTGCAGGTTTTATTCCAATTGCATAAAAGCTTAGAATATTTCTTATGCACTTCTCACATTCGCAGCAGTTTCTGTCTAATTTTTCGCCTTTCCAGCAAACTCTCATATATTCCATTGCCTGCGGCCATTTTGTTAAAAGTTCGAGTTTATCGGTTCTATTAAACATTGAACCATCATTAAAAATTTCAAAGCTGCTGCTTGAAAGCAGACTATCTGTAAGAGGATTGGAACCCCATGGTATGTTAAGATTAAAACTGTCGTAGGAAAAACTGCTGGAGATGACACCGCATCTGAAACCATTGCCAAACAGAGCTAAGCTTGCTGCAATTCCTGCTTCATGAACAATGTTCCAGTCATCTCCTATATCCCTGAAATTCGTCGTGATTGGAATCAGTTGCATACCTACACTGTTGATTATTTTTCTTGACTTTTCTGCCGCACTTCTGAAAGTTTCTTCATCTTTAAGCGAAATGTCAAAACCATGAACCATTACTCCTGCTGTAATGTTGCGTTTCTGTCGGCCGCATGTCTCATTTTTATGTCGATAAGCTGTAAAGCACGAATCAAGCCCGCCTGAAAATGCCATTATGGCTTTATCGGTCTTATTAACATCATCTGCTTCGCTTTCGTTTGCCGCTGAAATTTCTATTTTCTTGTATTTTTGCGGCGACCAGTTTATCCATGCTCCCTGAAATTCTTCCAGATTTTTTAATAAAGAAGGGGATACCTGCCCGTGAACAATCATTCTATCTGAATTTCCCATTGCATAGAAAATTGATGCGATAACAAACGGATCACTCATTTCAGTTAAATCATCTTTTCGTTCAATTGGCACGCTGAACCATAAATGAAATGATTTTCCTCTTCCTGTTTCTATCATCGCACTGGTGATTATTTTTCCACTCTCTTCAATTGATTCTATTGGCCATATATTTGTTGTATTCTTCAAAGATTGCCTTTCGACCATAGCATTAAACCTGTCAGTAATTTTAACCCGGATGCATCAGTTATTTTATTTTCAAGTTTCACCTGAACATCTGGTGCCGGTATTAATTCATTTAATACATCTTTATCAAATATATCATACAATTTTCCTCGATATGCTTCCGCTTCACGCCGTACCTCTTGCCAACCCTGATTGTTAAAGTCATAAATTCTGTAATAATATCTGTGTTCTATTTTCCCATTTTTCGAAATGCCAAGTATTCTACGTAATCTTTTATTTATCTCATTGGCTGCGAGATAACGGATTCTTGGCTTTAGCGGTGTTGTATCATAACTGTTTCGGTCGATTGGCAGACTTGCAAGTTTGGGGAACCTGCTGCAAAACAATTCTGTTTGTGCTCTTCTTTCTGCGATGGAAGCGGCTGGTATAGATGCTGCGCATTCGAGCAATTTTCTGTCTAATGCCGGAATAACCGGCCATGCTCCAAAACACATTGCAAATGCTGCGCCCGCGACGTGAAATCTCTGTCTGTTATATAAATTGAAACACCATGCTTTTTGCGATTCCAATTCCGAAGCACTGTTGTAAGTTTTTTTAATTCGATCAATCGTTCCATCTATCATATCGCTGCTGAAAATATCTTTATTAAGCATTCGTTTTAAAATTTCCGGCCTGATTGCCCAATTATTAATATTTGAAAAAAAAGAATCGAAAGACATTTTTTTTGTTGCAGAGGAATATGCCCAATTTATGTAACGAGTTCCTATTACCGCATCTAACGAGTGCCCCATAATCAAAGGATTGTTTTTCGCTTCCAGATAAGGATAAAGACCCCAGTTAAATATGTCATTAAAGCCATTTGCGATATGTTCCCATTTAGCCTGTATCTGAGCGCAATTGCTATATTCTTCGTATCCTGTTTCTATACTACTTTGCTCCAGTCCCATATTTCTGGCGACTAACTTTGCGATTTGCATTTCAATATCGCTGTCCATTCCGAGTGTAATAGCATTGAAATTAACATTCGATTTATTCAGAAAACCAGCCAGCATCCTCGAATCAAGTCCGCCTGAAAGCAGCAAACTGTAATTTTTTTTAACTTTAGTATGTCGAATAATAGTGTCTTCGACGGCATTGGCTAAAATATCGATGTGTGCTGAAAATGGTAAATCATAGTGTTCCATTGACAATCGGATTTTATACTGAGTTTCTTCTTTGACTTTTTTTCCTGGTTCTGCACAAAGTATGCAGCCGGCTCCTAAACGTTTGACATCTTTGAGTAAAGTCTGCCCATCGAATAGGTGCATCGTCAGCAGAACAGAGATAAGTCCCTGTGGATTCAATCTTGTTGTAAAAAGCGGATGATATTTGAACATTTCAGGGCTGGAAGCTGCAAGCAGAACACCTTGATTTGTCCAATAGTAAACCGGATACACTCCAAGTATATCTGCTCCGATAGTCAAACCTGTTTCAGTGTTGTAAACAATTGCTGCGTAAAATCCATTATAGAACGATTTCGTTCGTACCTCTTGATTGCTCCACAAGTTCATAACTGTATTAGCATCAATTTCTTGAGACTGATTTTCTCCTACAGGTCGGCCGAAAACTACTGCTGCTTTATCTTCGCTAAACGAAGTAGTTAAAGGTGCATATTTATTTGCTGCCCAAATTGTACAAAAATTTCCTTTAGCCATTGAATTTACACAAAGCCCCTCAATAGGCGAAAGCTTCTCTTTTACAGAGTTGATGTATTTAGTGCGTCTGATTGAGTCTGAATCTATTATTGCGATAAAGTTTGCCATATTTCTGTTGTCTGAATGCTGCTTGCTTATTTTACCATTTGGCTTACTTTTGATAATTCCCATTGATGTTCAACAAGTGCTGTGGAATATCTCATTGATGGGCTGAATGGAGTATTATAGAAATTGCTCGTATGAACATTAAATATGCACGCCGTTGGAACCCAGTCAAGTTCACCAATATCATCTGATGCCGCTACTGATATCTTATATTGCCCCAAAGGTAGCGGCAGTTTTGGGATTCGGCAAATTATTCGTCCGGTTCCATCCGGCAGATTAAAGTACCTGCCTATTGAATCGACATTGAAACTCGTTACGGCGATTCCCATCTGGTTAAATATAGTCATTATAAATTTAACCTTATGCAGACGCTGTTGACTTTCAAAATCCAAAACGATATCAATTGGATGGCCTGCAATTGGCGTAGAAGTATACTCACCATTTTCCAGTTTTAGCTGCGCCGATACGAATCGCAACCTTCCGTCGCCGCTGCGTACCGGAACATTTCGAAGGTCAAGATTATTTACAGGCTGAAAAATCGTACTCAGGTATTTATCAACCACTTCTTTAGATGAACCGTTTGCGGTGATTTTGCCATTATGAAGCATAATCGAATAAGGACAAAGCTGTATAATTGCCCCCATATTATGACTTACAAAGAGAACCGTTCGTCCTTCATTTTCAGTAATAGTATTCATTTTATCCAGACATTTGTTCTGAAATTCCGCATCACCTACAGCCAAAACTTCGTCGATTATTAAAATCTCCGGCTGAAGATGGGCCGCAACTGCGAATGCAAGTCTGACCTTCATTCCGCTCGAATACCATTTTACAGGTGTATCGATAAATTTTTCTATTCCTGAAAAATCAACAATCTTATCGAAGCTTTTATCAATTTCACGTTTCTTCATCCCAAGAATTGCTCCATTTAAATATATATTATCTCTCCCGGTCAGTTCAGGATGAAAACCGGTACCTACTTCGAGTATGCTCGAAACTCTTCCGCGTATTTCCGCTGATCCGCTTGAAGGTTCGGTTATCCTTGAAAGTATTTTTAAAAGCGTTGACTTGCCTGCACCATTGCGTCCTATGATTCCCAGTACCTGTCCTTTTTTAATCTCAAGGGAAACTTCTTTCAATGCCCAAATAATATCCTCATTTCCATTTCCATTTCCATCGGAATCGGCATCTTTAAAGTTATACAATGAACGATATTTTTTATAATTTGTTAGCGGGCTTTTAACAACATCAAGCAGCGCGCCGCCGATGCTGTCATGAATTTTCCCTTTCAAACCTATACGGTAACATTTGCTTATGTTGTCTACACGGATTGAAACATTGTCTGAGTTCATAGCTGGTCCTTGAAATAAGTTTATACCACATCGGCGAATATCCACTCTGTCCGTCTGAAATATAAAGAACTGACAAGTAGAAGTAATACAGTTGTCCCCATTCCCGGCAAAATATACAGCCAGGGTATATCAGTTCCCAGCAGGCAAGCTCTAAAGCCTTCTATGACTCCGACAAGGGGATTTAGCGAATAAATTAATCTGCTCGTCTTCGGAAGGGATGCCGCTGAATAAACTATTGGCGCAGAATACATCAGCAGGGTGATTGCGAATCGGGTCGCGAATTTAACGTCTCGAAATCTGGCAGCCATCGATGAAAGAAGCATCCCAAGGCCTGCCGGAATGCTGACCATCATTAAAATAAATACAGGCAGCAGTAAAAGATTCCAGGTCGGTGCTACTCGGTAATACCCCATTACAACAAGTAATATCAGAAGTGATATCATAAAATCCATAAGGGTTGCGAATACCGGTGTCAGCGGAAACAATACTCTTGGAAAATAGACTTTGCTTAAAATTTGTTGTCCGACAACCAGGCTCTGACTTGATTGTGTCAATGCCTGATTTATATAAGTCCATGGCACAACCGCTACAGAACAGAAAAGCACGTAAGGAATTGATTCAGTGGAAACTTTCGCTATTCTTCCGAAAACCAGTGTAAAAATTATAATTTGAAGTAATGGGTTAAGTATAGCCCATGCAAAGCCCAGGATAGTCTGTGCATATAATATTTTAATATCTCGCCATATAAGGAACGCAAACAGGTCACGATATTCTGCAAGCTCCTTAAAATCTATGAAATTCCAAATTCTTCTCGGCTTGATGATGGTAACATTCGTTGTGTCAGTCATAATGTATTCCTAAATTGATTTTCCAAGTTTGCTTAATAATTAACTTTTAAGTTTCGTCTTTAGTACATCGATGTGATAATTTCTTATCTCTTCAGACATTCCTGTGCCAATAACACGAAGCACGTCTTTTATCTTCAAATTAAGAACAAGCTGATTATAAGCAATGTCGCAAATTCTCAATGGCTGACCAACCAATTCCGGATTGTCATCAAAGATTTCAGTTTTATCATTGAGAGCTGCGGTTAGCATATTCCGGATGGCAGAATCAAAGACAAGCGAACCAACTGCCTTAATAATATTTGCATTCACTGAATTATCCATTTGTGGGTACAACTGAAGAAGTTGTGGAATAGATTCGTCAGCAAATTGAAATAAAACATGTTTAGCAGTTATGAGCTTGTTTATTTCTCTTTTTCCTGTATGAGATTGAACTATTTTAATAGCATAGTCTACAGCCTGTTCTTCATTATTCATGAAGACTTCTAAAATCGCTTGTTCACACAATTGCGAATTAGCTGCATAGCGGCTTTCTGAAAGCCTTTCAAATGCATCTGCTATAGAAAGCGTCTTTATCTCTGCTATATCTGCCTGTTGCCCGCTGGTTAGTGTTAGAGTTTCTGGAACACTTGTCGATAAAGTTGATAAGCCCGCCTGTTGAACCTGCCCCGAACCCGGTGGAAGATTGAAATTGTAATAGTCATAGGATGCTTCAATCTGCTGGATGGCTTCCCAAATTTCCTGATCTGAGTATCCTTGCAGATACATTCGAAGATATGCAAGAGAGCCGATGCCGCTGCTTGTGGCTGTTGTGTAGAACATAAGACCATGAGCCAGTGTTTGTATATAGTAATCTCCGCTGTTGCAGCTTCCATAAAGCATTCTGCCGTATTTAATTTTATCTTTGGTTATATCCATTTCTTTTGGCTTGACCATAGTCTTTTGCGAAAAATGTCTTTTGGGGTAATCCACATTGTCAATAATCTTTTCATATACTGTTGTTCGCACAAGATTCGTTTTGGTTTCAGTCGCTGTTGCGCCGTATGCGTTTGTTACCTTCAGACTGACAGTATAATTACCGGCAGTTATATATACATGGTTTGGATCTCTCAAGGGGCTTGTTTGTCCGTCGCCGAAATTCCATTCCCACGTAACTTCATTTATATCATCCAAACCAGTGCTCATATCCTCAAATCTTACATTTCTCGGTATTTGTCCGTTTGTTGAAGAAGCATCGAATTCTACCTTGAAGGGCAGCGTTTGCGTTCCGCTCGACAAAACAGTGATGTATTCGGTCTTGGTTTTGGTGCTGCTGCCAAGTGGCCCTGATACAGTTAATGTTACAGTATATGTCCCTGGTCTGGTGTACGTATGGTCAAGATCATCTCTTGTTGTATTTGTATATCCATCTCCGCAAGTCCATGTTCGGTCGGTAAGATCTCCCGTACTCATATTTTCAAAATCAACTTTAAGTGGCGCTGGTCCGCTCATTGGTTCCGCATTAAAATTAGCCTGAACAATTTCAGATGGGTTATCAATGTGTGAAATCTTTACTCCGTCAGCGACAACATTTCTGCTGCTTGCGGCGTCTGTCAGAAGAACTGAATAATTACTCGCATTGAAGTTATATGTGCCAAGGTCGTTCCATCGTCTTCCATTGATAGTCTGATTCATTTTCACAACTTTATTTCCGCCATTGTAAAAGATTGTAAAGGGAGCATCGCTGGCGTTCGTACCCAAAGCTGGCCACCATGCCGATACTTTGTATTGTCCCGCTGTTGGTATTGCGAATAAAAATCTCATGTAATCGTTGCCGCTTCCAGCTGCGTTGGTAACATAATTTTCCTTGAAATATTGGGCGTTATCTTGATTCGCTGGAGCCTCCTGATATTGCGTCCATGTTCCCGAACTTGCAATTGAAGGACTCCATGAAGCAGAATTTGTGATAAAATACTGTTGGTGATTAGAATTATTGGCATCCGGAACGGCGCCGCTAATAGAATACCATGCCGGTTTACCGCAATCGGAGAATCTCTCGTATGCGCTCTTATTTACGGTTTCGACTTTATAATAATTAGAATCTCCCGGTACCTGATATGTCATATAATAGTTATAAGCAGGTGGACCGTTGGGGTCGCCGAAATTATATGGCATAATAGCGTTTGTACCATCTTTGTAAATAGGCCACCAATAAGGATATGCCTGTCCTGTTCTCATTCCTGAAACTGATACACTCACTCCTGATGGTGTACCAAACTTTATAAATCTGTCGTCATCCACATAACGAAGGTTGGTTATCATCAGTGAAGAATCTTCTGATGATGTAGAAAATACCGGCCCTAAACCATAATTAGAATGAGCCTCTATAATTACGTGTGCTCCATCTCGGGCTAGGGCAGCCAACAATGCAGAGGCTGTTCTTACAAAATGGATGTAAAAAGTTTTGCCTGTAGTTGGATTTACATAAGTCCATTCATAAGTACCTGTCTGCGTCGCACCAAGGTCATTCAATACAGAGGAAAAAGACATATTTCCAATCTCATTGCCGCCGTAGCATTGAGCGATATAAATATTCTCGAGTCCGACATCAAGCGTCGCCGAAACTTCAGGTGACCATGATCCACTGTTATCTTGCGCTTTAAAATAGATTGTATGTGTGCCTGCCGAAAGTTGTCTGGTATTCACAACCCTTGTACTGCCGAATGTTCCATTTATGCTTGAACGCCAGTTATATGCCTGTATAGTTCCATCGCTATAAGTTGCCTTGCCTGTAAAAATAATTGTCTGGTTAGGCATTCCTGGATTTGGTGATATTGAAATAATTTGAGAAGTGGGAGGCAATGAAGTATTTATTGGCCCATCGTATGCTAATTTCACGGCATCCGCGCAAGTGCTAATTGAAGCGCCGTTTACTGCCGTTACTATAATATTATAAGTTGTGCCGGCCTGAAACGGAAATACTCCCAAACCGTTCCATTTACCGCCGTTTAATTGCTGGTTCACAATTTTCCTTGTTGTACCGCCTGCGTTTACAATATCTATTGGCACGCTTGTGCTTCGCGATGTATAAGCGGTCCACCACGCGAACACTTCATAATTTGCTGAAGCTGCAGGTGTTACTCGCCACGTATATGTTGCTCCGTTTCTGCTCCAGTAAGAATCAGTCCCATAAGCTTCGGTTCCCCCTGAAACATACCAATCTCCGGTATATGTGCAATTATCGCTGCCGTTATCGATTATTATATCTGCGGGAATGCTTTGATTTATGACCAGCGTTTGTGTTACTGTTTGTGACCATGCGCCGCCATCATCTTGAACTCTGAATGAAATTGTATGAGTGCCTATTGAAAGATTATTTTTTATGAATGAGCTTTGATTACTCAAAGTCCCGTCTATATTTGACTGCCAATCATATCCTGCTATTGAGCCGTCTGTATCGGTTCCGCTGCCGACAAAAGAAACATCTTGACCTGATAAAGCAGGATTCGGAGTTATCGAAGTTATCATTGCAGTCGGCGGATTATTACCTGCACCGATATAAGTAAGTTTGACAGCATCCGCGCATGTGCTTGGCGGGCTTCCTGTTGGTGCGGTTATTTTAACTTTATATGTTATTCCGGCATTAAATGAATATTGTCCCAGCACATTCCATTGTCCGCCATTTTGCTGTTGATTTATATTTACGTTTGAAGTTCCGGCGCTGTTCTCAATGCTTACAGGCACAGAACTGCTTCTGCTTGACAATTCCGTCCACCACATTGATACATTGTATGTTCCACTGATTGCCGGAGTAAATGACCATGTATATGTTGCACCGCTGTAGCTCCAGATGGAATTAATCCCATAAGCATTTGATGCTCCCGACTCTCTCCATGTCCCGGTGGATGAAGTTCCATCATCGCCGTTATCAGAAATAATTTCTGTTACAACCTCGCTGAATTTTACTGCATCCGCGCTTGTGCTTGGCGGGCTTCCCGCTGGTGCCGTTATTCTTACATTATATGCAGTTCCTGCATTCAAAGTATATTCACCGAGATCATTCCATTCTCCGCCGTTTTGCTGTTGATTTACGGTTATGCTTGCTGTTCCTTCGCTGTGCTGAATCGTTACCGGCACACTGCCGCTTCTGCTTGTAAGCGCAGTCCACCACATTGAAATTTTATATTTTCCGGTAGTCGCAGGAGTAAATGTCCAGGTATAAGTCGCACCGCTGTATCCCCATACGGAATTAGCT
>MHXZ01000100.1:0-22583 GCA_001825665.1 Planctomycetes bacterium GWF2_41_51
TATAAAGCTGTATTCCAAATTTTGCAATATTTATAACTTATTTATTTAAAGGCAGTTACATGGCACATAAAAAAGGACAAGGTTCGACATCCAACGGTCGCGATAGTAACCCGAAATTCAGAGGCGTTAAACTTTTTGGCGGCGAAGTCGCTAAAACTGGTGCGATTATTGTTCGCCAGAAGGGCACTTTATTCCAACCCGGCTACAATGTCGGTATGGGCCGCGATTTCACCCTTTTTGCCTTAAAGACCGGCAAAGTAACTTTCAAAGGCAGAAAAGTTCACATTGAAGCATAACTGCTTATCAATTAAGTGATTATATAAGGATGGCCTTAGTGCCATCCTTTTTTTATGTTTCTATACCCTGTACCCTAAACCCTATACCCTGATATGTTTATAGATGAAGCAAAATTTCGTGTAAGAGCAGGCAACGGCGGCGACGGCTGCATCAGTTTCCGCCGTGAAAAATTCATTCCCAAAGGCGGCCCAAACGGCGGCGATGGCGGTGATGGCGGCGATGTTTATTTTGTAGCTTCTGAAGATACTGATACTTTGCTTGATTTTTCCGGCAGGGCGATTTGGCAGGCCCAGAACGGCCAGCCCGGCCTCGGTTCTAATTGCAGCGGTATAGATGGCGAAGATTTAATTTTAAAAGTACCGGTTGGCACGCAAATTTACGATATGGATCTTGATGAACTTTTGCTGCAAGATATGAGCAAGCCGGGACTTAAGGTAAAGATTTGCCGCGGCGGCCGTGGCGGTAAAGGCAACCAGCATTTCGCAACCTCAACGCGCCAGGCCCCGAAATTCGCTCAAAAAGGTCAGGAAGGCAAGGAGCGAAATCTCAAACTTGTACTCAAACTCATTGCGGATGTCGGACTTGTCGGCCTTCCAAACGCCGGCAAAAGCACGCTTCTTTCGCGATGTTCATCGGCCAGACCCAAGATTGCTGATTATCCATTTACAACTTTGGAACCGGTCTTAGGTATTGTGGAATTAAGTGATTACAGACGATTTGTAATGGCCGATTTACCCGGCTTGATTGAAGGCGCTCACGATGGCGCAGGTCTGGGAATAGATTTTTTAAAACATATCGAACGAACTCGCCTCATCGTGCATATATTGGATATAATGCCGATGGACGAAACAGACCCGGTCGATAACTATAAAAAGATTCGAAAAGAGCTTCTAAGTTACAGCAAAGCTTTGGGTAAGAAAAAAGAGCTGATTGTACTTAATAAAGCCGACCTCGACCCCGATGGCGAAATCCAGAAGGACATTCGCAAAAGATTGCGCAAAAAAGTCCATACCATTTCCGCCGCAACAGGAAAAGGTATTAAAGAACTTTCGGAAAGTCTATTTAAGCTCGTCCAGGAGCAGAAGGCAGCGCAGGAATAAGGATTCTTGCAACTTTCTTTGTTTTAAGAACTTACGATTGTGTTGTTCCAAAGAATAAGTCTTTCTGAGTCGTATTTTTTTATTTGTAAATTGGGGGAAATTTTAGTTGTAAAACGTATATTACTTTAGTATTATTTCCGCCTTAAACCAAAACGAAGTATTAATTTATATTTAGAAAGGGATTTATATGCCGGCAAAGGTTAATGAAGATAAGTGCACCGGCTGTGAAGCATGTGTTGATGCTTGCCCTGCTGAAGCCATCAAACTCGTTGAAGGCAAAGCAGTTGTGGATGCTGATACATGCGTTGATTGCGGCGTTTGCGTGGACGAATGCCCAATCGGTGCAATTGAGATGGAATAATTAATAAGTTGATAAAATGCAGCGGATGGGTAGTGGGGATTTATCTACTCATCCCGCTCATTTTCATTTATAATATGACATCTTAATATTTTTAAAGATCATGGCCCTATCGTCTAGCCAGGTCTAGGACACCGGGTTTTCATCCCGGCGACAGGGGTTCGAATCCCCTTGGGGCTAAATTTATAAGTCCTTGCTTTTGCAGGGACTTATTTTTTTGCGCTTTATTCAAAATCAGCCTGATAATCGGGTTTGCCGTCATCGCTGTCGTAGCTGATTGAATCGCTTTTGTTATCCTTGAATTCGAATCTGCTGATTTTTTCTGCTTTTTTCGTACTGCTGTCAATGGTTATGATGACCCCGTTTATTCGAGGATCTTCAGTTGCGATCTCAAACGGGCAGGGCATTCTTGTTTTGAAATTCTTTAAAACACATTCGATTTTTCTGCCGAGTATCGAATGATGCGCTCCTGTCATTCCTATATCTGTTATGTAACCGGTTCCTTTCGGCAGAATTTTTTCATCAGCGGTAGCGATGTGCGTATGCGTTCCGAAAACACAGCTTACTCTGCCGTCGAGATAATATCCCATCGATACTTTTTCGCTCGTCGCCTCTGCGTGTATTTCGACAATCACAATATCAGCCTGGCTTTCGAGTTTCGGCAAGATTTTGTCAATGCAGTCATAAGGACTATCAGCCGGTTTCATAAATATTCTGCCAATAAGCGGAACTACCGCAATGACAGGGCCTTTAGAAGTTTTATATAAACCAAAATCTTTGCCCGAAGCGTAAGCGGAAAAATTCGCAGGTCTCGTGATGTTATTATTGCTTTCG
Organism: Planctomycetes bacterium GWF2_41_51; assembly: GCA_001825665.1. GTDB lineage: Bacteria > Planctomycetota > Phycisphaerae > Sedimentisphaerales > UBA12454 > UBA12454. The sequence continues at coordinate 2,590 of MHXZ01000100.1, forward strand.
AGAACGGAAATTATATCTTTCTTTTTATATGTATGGTCGCCAAGCGTTATAATATGAACGCCGTACTTCAACAGCTTCTCATAAATCTGCCGAGTCAAACCCGAACCACCCGCCGCATTTTCAGCGTTGGCAATAACGCAATCTATCTCGCGCTCTTTTACAATTGCGGGAAGATTATCGGCCAGCACTCTTTTGCCAGGCCGGCCGACAATATCGCCTATACATAGTATATTTAATTTCATAAATCTTCGTGTCTTTGTGCCTTCGTGGCTACATTATCTTGCGTATTCCACGCAGCGTACTTCACGCAGCAATGTGACTTTTATTTCGCCCGGATAAGTCAATTCTTCTTCGACTTTCTTGGCGATGTCACGAGCTGTTTTCGCTGCGTTTTCGTCATTAACATTATTGGCGTTCACGATAACTCGAATCTCTCTGCCCGCCTGAATCGCATAGCAGTTTTCAACGCCCTGGAACTGTTTGGCGATTTCTTCGAGTTTCTCAAGTCTCTTGATATATCGTTCAAGAGTCTCGCGTCTTGCGCCCGGCCTTGATGCGCTGATTGCATCGGCGGCAGCGACAAGCGGCGTGTATGGATTATCCGCTGGCAAATCGCCGTGATGCGCGGCAACAGCATTGAGAACTATCGAAGATTCGCTGAATCTCTTGAGGAAGTTTGCTCCGATTTCCGGATGACCGCCTTCAATCTCATGGTCCATCGCTTTGCCAATATCGTGCAGGAATCCTGCGCGTCTCGCTATTGAACCGTCAAGCCCGAGTTCATCAGCCATTACCTGTGCAAGGAATGCGACTTCAACGCTGTGACGCAGAACGTTCTGGCCGTAACTGGTTCTGTAATTCAGCGTTCCGATTTCCATAAGGATTTTATTATTCAAGCCGCGAACATCGACTTCAACCGATGCTTCTTTACCAATCTGCATAACTTTATTGATTACGTCTTTTTTAGTCTGAGCGACAAGTTCTTCGATTCTGCTCGGATGTATTCTGCCGTCCTGGATAAGTTTTTCCATCGATTGTCTTGCGACTTCTCTTCTAATCGGATTGAACCCGCTAATGACTATAACGCCCGGCGTATCATCGACAATAACATCGACGCCTGTCGCTTTTTCGAACGAGCGGATGTTTCTGCCTTCACGGCCGATGATTCTGCCTTTCATATCGTCGCTTGGAATATCGATTGTCGATACTGTTACTTCGCAGGTCTGGTCTGCTGCGAATCTCTGGATTGCCGAACTGATGATTTCTCTGCCTTTTTCCTCGGCAATTTCATTCATCTCTTCCATTTTTCTCTGGATGATGCCGTTCATCTCGTGTTCGCATTCATCTTCGAGCTTCTGAAGCAGCATTTGTTTTGCGTCTTCAGCGCTCATCGCCGAGATTTTCAGGAGCTGATTTTTCTGCTGCGCGATTATGACATTAATTTCTTTTTCCCGTTCATCAAGCTGCCCGGAACGGTTTTTAAGGTTATTTTCGGTTTGTGTCAGATTTTTTTCCCGCTGACCCAGTAATTCATTCTGCCTGTCAATTGCGTCTTCGTGTTTTGTCAGGCGTCTTTCAGCTTCGCGTAATTCCGCTTTTGCCTGGTTAATTTCTCCGGTAAATTCCTCTTTTTTCTTTAGAGCTTCTGCAGTTGCTTCAATTCGAGCGGCTTTGATTATTTCTTCAGCGTCTCTTTTTGCCTGTTCTGTCTGGAGCGCGAGCCTTTTAGTGAGGTTTGTCTGTCTAACCGAGGAGATTATTTTGCCTGCAATAAATGCCAGAACAACTCCGCAAATGGCGCCTGCCATTGCTATGATTACGGTGGTAAAGCCGGTTGCTTGTGCTAATGTGAACATTTTTTTGCCTTTCTACGTTATCAGTTTAATTATCGAATGGAACAGAAACGGACAACGCATACAGGGCAGCGCAAGCTACAAGAAATGATAAGAGTTGAAATCCTTTTCAAAATTCAGTTTTTACAGACCGCTCTTATATGGGTTTTTTGCGAACCCTTAAAGGCAATCTCTTTCTGTCAAACAATCTTACGAGGTTAATTTTCACAGTAGTCAAATTTTAAAACAGGAATTTCATTTCTCTTATTTCACCGTTTTCGCCATTGGCTTACTCGACTTGAGAATACCTAAGTATCTCTATCGCCGCCTTAGCCGGCTCACGGTGCTTTTGTAACTTTAAACCTTAATTGGGCAAAAATCCGCCCGGCCCTTATTGCGATTATCCGCCTGCGAATTACACATCCGCATTCTTTCCAATCGCATATACGTTATAATACGCTATTTAGACGAAGCAATCAAGCCTCAATATTGAGAAGGTTAGTCGATTATACATGATAAGTATTTAATTTATAAGCAGTTATAAATTAAAACTTTATTTTTTTAACGTTGCAAAAAATTAACAATCCCGCACTTAAAAATCGTTAATCCACCAATTCGTATTTAGGGGTTTGTCATTTACCCCATCTGCCTTGCCCGATGGGTTGTAAATCCGTGAATCAGTGGCTTAAAGTTGAAGGGTTATTCGACATCCATCGCCAGTCTAAAGCCAATGATCGGCTGATTTGTTTTTGGCCCTCGGTTATTTCTGTCTGCCGAACGGCATTTATGCGGTTTTTCGTTCCATGCGCCGCCTCGAATTACTCTGTCTCCGCCTTCCAAATCGTCCTGCGGCCCTTTCGGGTCGATAGATGGTGTAACTTTAAAATAATCACCATCATAAATATCATTGCACCATTCCCAGACATTTCCGTGCATATCGTAAAGGCCGAATGCGTTCGGTGCATAAGAGCCAACTTTGTTCGTCCGTTTTAATTCTTTGCCGATGATTCCATCGGCATAAGGTGCTGTGGCATCATAATTTGCGAAATCGGAATCGATTGTTGTTCCTGTATTGAATGCTGTTGTAGTTCCTGCTCTGCATGCGTATTCCCATTCCGCTTCGGTCGGGAATCTGAATTTCAGGCCTGTCTTGTCATTTAGCTTTTTAATAAATCTCGCCGCTTCATACCAGTTTACATTTTCAACCGGCAGATTATCGCCGCCGAATTTACTCGGATTATCGTTCATAATCACACGGAACTGCATCTGTGTAACTTCGAACTTGCCCATATAAAATGGTTTTGTGAGTTTGATATGATGCTGGGCTTCATCGTTATCTCTTTTAAGTTCTTCCAAAGGTGAGCCCATATCGAATTCGCCTGCGGGTATGAAAACCATAACAATATTCGCATCGCTGCCTATATCGATTTTCTTTTCAAGCCTTTGGTGCGCATCATCGGCGGCTTCTCGTTGCTGAATAGTTGTTTTTGAAATTTCCGTGGTCTTTTCGACAGCGCATACCGCACATACGATGCACAAAATTATAACTAATAATGCCGGTTTTTTCATCGTCGTTCTCCATAACAAAAATCCATTTACTTAGCGGCATTAGCATCCGCAGCTTGTGCCTTTGGCGTAAATTTAACGAACTTCAAAGCTATATCATTACCGTTACCGCCTTTATAAGTCAATGTATAATTGTATTCGCCATCACCTGCCTTGAGAACGACTTGGCTGCCTTCAGTTCCTGCGCCGCCGTTAACAGCATCGAAAACACCGGCAACAGTATTGCCGCCCGCTGTTTCTATGAGCATAATATCAGTTTTCGGTGCCGACATATCGGCATTTATAACAAGGTTAGCCTTCGATTCATCTTTTGAAGCATCAAGCAAAACAGATTCCGCCGCTTTAATCGCGCTTACGCCATCAGCTTCCATTTCAAATTCGATTGTTCCCGTGCCTTTCGCGTTTTTCCCATCACTGCCGACATATAATTTCCTGACATTGATTTTGCCCGCTTTGCCTGCGATTGTAAACGTGCCTTCTGACGTACCATCCGAACCTGCCGCACCGACATACAATCCGCCTTCACTATTGGATGGTGCGTAAGTCAATGTTCCGCCGCTGATTGTAAAAAATCCTTTTCCGTCGTTGGGATTTGAACCGCTCGTTCCATATCTGCCCACGAACAATTTATGGTTCATTATCAGCGTCCCACCGCTCTGAACAAGGCAGCCGAAAGTTCCGCTTGCTGATGAACCGCCCGAACCTACGCGAATTTCTCCCATTCCAAGATTTCCGCCGTTTGCGATTTCTAATTTTGGTGCAGTTATCAAATCCGCTCCTCCGCCGATGCTCAATTTGCAGTCGTAAGTTCCGACATTGCTGTCAACTATGCAGCTCGTTCTCGGCTTAATAACTTTTATTTCCGCTCCCGGCATTCCCGGTGCCGCAGGAAGCAAAACAGGGGGTTTGTTCCAATACGCGTCTTTCCAGTTTCCGCTTCCTGCCGGTTTGTTTGAATCACCATCCGGCGCTCCCTGCCAATTACCCATAGTTAAAGCAAATCCGGTTGATGAAATAATTACTAACATTAAAATTGCTGTTAATTGTTTTGCGTTCATTTTTGCACTCCTGTAAATTTAAAGTTCTATTTTGCATGATAACTATTTTCCCAAGTCGATAATGCAAAAACAAGCCAATTTCGCCCCTTTAAAACATCTATTTCGCGCAAATTGTGATAAAAATCACATAATAACAATTGACTTCCACAATAATCTTTTATAAAATATCAATTATAATGATTGAAATCCAATTAACTAATGGTCAACTACTATTAACCGGCAACTAATTATGAGCAATAGAACACGAATATTAAGGCTGTCACGCTATAAAAACGCAGCATTGAGATTGAAATCCCTGAATTTCCTGAAAGTTTTTTCCGATAATCTTGCCGATGCCACAGGCGTAACAGCTTCACAGGTTCGTAAGGATTTTTCGATTTTCGGAATCGAAGGAAACCGCCGCGGCGGTTATCAAATCGATGAACTTCTCACCCAACTCAATAAGGTGCTTGGTAAAGACAAACTCCAGAAGTTTATCATTGTCGGTATTGGAAATCTCGGCAGGGCACTTATCAATTATCAGGGATTTGTGAAAAGCGAAATAAAAATACTGGCAGGTTTCGATATTGACCCGGCCAAATTCAATCGCAAAGCAGATGCTCTAATACTGCCGATGGAAGAATTGCCCGGCTTTGTCAAAACTAATGAAGTCGAACTGGCAATCCTGACCGTTCCCGAATTTGCCGCCCAGGAAGCTTTTGAAAAACTCAGAAACGCGGGTATAAAAGGGATTTTAAATTTTGCTCCGATAAGACTAAAAAGCGACGACAAAGTTATAGTTCACAACCTCAATCTCGAAACAGAATTCGAAAACCTGATTTACTTCGTGAATACACATACCGTCCCGCAGGATTAAAGACTTCCCTTAAATCTTCAATCTTAAGGCAGCCTCTAAAAGTTTATAAACGCTAATTTGTCATTTCGACCGAAGTCCCGACTTGTCGGAGCGAAGTGTTGGAGCGAAGCGGAAACCCCCGAGTTATTTAGAAAGTTTTCACCTCGGAGCGAAGCGGAGACCCCCGAATTATTGGAAAGTTTTCTCCTCGAATAAAACTTTAAAGGGGGTGAATAAAAACTTTTGAGGGGGGAGAAATCTTTTATCAAAGCAATATTCCTATTTTGCCCAAATGGATTTTTTATTTATAAGTTATTTTTTTAGAAACTTCCTTCAACCTTCAATTTCAAATTTTAAATCATTTCCTCGGCGCCCAGTCTGTTTTCTTCAGCCAGTCCGCCGCAAGCAATATCATATCATCAAAATCAACGATTCCATCACGATTCAAATCGCCGTCTAATTTTTCTTCCTGCATTCCATAAAAATCAGTCAAATATGCATAATCTTCAAAATTTACTCTCCCGCTGTTATCCATATCGCCGAGCAGCGCCCAACCATAAGGCGGTATCGATGCTTCAGCAGTCCCGCCATAACATCCCATATCAATTCGCAGATTTTCGCCCCATTCGTTTGTCGGGTCATCCGGCACAAACAGCAATTCTTTATCTAAAGAACACCCCGGCGAACCTGCATCAATACACCTGCTCGTTTCTCTGTCATAAGTCCATTCGTTCGTGAGAGCGTCCCATCTCCATCCCTCGCTCATTAAATGATAATCGCCTTCAACCCAGAAATCATCATTCGCATCGCTCGCCGTGTTATTTGCATCCCAATACCCTGGTTCAACAAATTTCGGGTCAACATCAATATTGCCGATTCCTTCCCATCCGCCTCGAACAGTGCTGTATGAAACATCGAGTATCACTGGATCTGCTTCTTGATAAATTAAATTTTCATCCCATAGAATACAATTTTTAAAACTTACATTTGGAGTCTGATTGTACGACATAAGATATTTTCGATTATTGGTGAATGTGCAATTCTCAAATTGTATTTGATCATACGAATATCCAGATACATAGCAGCCATAATCGTTAGCGATTATTAAACTGTTTTGCACAAGTAAATTAGGCTTGCCTGATGTGGGCAATATACTTGCAACGGAGACAAATATCCCAGCCCGATTTGAATTTAGTCCATTTGATGAAATGATACAGTTAGAAATCCTACCTTTTACAACTCCGTATAGGCCTATTCCTGCACGTGGAGTACCAGACTGACATTTATTATTTAGTACTTCAGTATTGCTTATCTTAACTTCACCTATTTCATATAAACATATACCCCCTCCTTTACAATTTCTTACAGAGATGTTCTCTATAATTATCTCTTTCGTGAACCAGCAAGATATGCCTTCATTAGATGTATTTTTTATATCACAGTTCTTTAACGAAAAATTGTCGCCATTGCTGATAGAAATTGCAGATCTGTAGCGCTCTTCTGGAAATATACAGTCCCTGATATCTATTTTTCGATAACCCATTGAGCTGAATATGACATCATTAAATAAGTTTAAGAACTTACATTTAGTTATTTTGACACTGCTGAAATTTTTCACATACACTCCATGTGGGCCACTTGAAAAGATGCAGTTTGTAATAAAAGGACTGCTGCAAGCATCACAAACGACTGCTTCGCCGTTTGTATTGATAATCGAAATAGCATTGAGCACTGCCTCAGTTTCACCATTGATAAAATTAAAAGCTTTGCTAAGTCTTTCGCAATCTATAATGCAGTTTTCTGGATTGCCGCTTTCGCTGTAAAGAACTAAATTTTTTCCGCCAAAAGTAATATCTCTGTTTCCCGGGCCGGTGTAGTTGCCGTCCATTACGCAGACATAATCAAAATTACTTGCCGCGTCAATTGCCGCCTGAATTGTATTTACATCCATCGGCACATTCCACAAAGTTCCTATATGCACTTGCAGCCAAAGTTCCTGCGGATTATTCACAGCATCATCGCTGTAAATTTTCACTCTGCAATAATAATCGCCCAATTCAAGATTATCTGCGTTAATCGAAACATTAATATCTTGTACTTCTCCCGCAGATGTCCCCGCAGGATTGTCAATCATCAGCCAATTTTCATCAGAAATAATTTCATAACCGAGTATGTCTGCTCCGGCATTTTTAATATATAAATTCCCCTGTGTCTGATTGCCCGCGTTCTTCAAGCAAACTATTCTGTCTGCCCATACTGCGATTACAGGCTCATTAGGATTATACTCATATGCGCCCATATCAGCCGTTTCAATTCCATTGCTGTCGCCGTCAATAATTCTCGCACTTCCCTCTATATCGTTCGGCTCTGAAATAAAATTAGCATCGTTGGTTCCCGCATCAATACAGAGCGAGTCTGGCAAAAGATGATAATCTTTTTCAGAAACAAATTTTGGCTCCTCATTTATATTTCCGACTCCTGAAAATGGAACATACAAATCGGAATATGATGATGTATAAGAATTTGTATATGTAATTTTCGTCGATGAAGTTGCCCCTTTGATCTGCTCACCAAAATTATCTCTGACAATACAATTTACAATTTTCGACGACCCGCTTGAAATGTCGACCCCAACACTATCATTTTCTACAACCGTGCAATTTGCTAAGATCGCATTGTTGTATACATATCTTATTCCCTGTTTTTTATTTTTTGCGATAATACAATTTAGAACCTGCATAGGATTTGTAATCCCAATCCCGCCATTACCTATGGTTTTTGAATTTAAAATTTTCTGACATATCTCAATGCCATTTTCAGAATTGTAGCCAATAAAACAATTTTTTACTTCTTCGCAGCCAATTATGCCTTTCCCCTTGTTCCCGATAACTGTCGAATTCTTGACTCTCATTCTACACCGGCCGGTATTATAAATTCCTGCTGAACCCTGCAATCCTATTGTACAATTATCTTTAATCTGACAATTGGATATATTGGCAGTTCCGTATTCACCTCGTACTCCGAAATATTGATTTGATTCAATTCGGCAATTTTCTACCGCTATATTGCCGCCCCCGCAATAAATCCCTCCAACTCCGAAATATGAAAAATTGCTCGTAGTTCTTTCAATGACACAATTTTTTATTAAATAATTACTCTTATCTCGGGAACCGTAAATAAAAATTGCACTACCGTTATTATTATCTGTAAATGTGCAATCTATAATGCTGCTGTAGGTTTGCGATAGAGATGAATTTTGATATCGAATACCTGAACCGTAATCTTTGTTCGTTATAGTTGAATTAAATTTGAAAGTACAATGATTGAATATTGTGTTACTGTCAACGCATAATACAGCACCGCCATAAACAGCAGAATTATTGGTAAAAATACAGCTACTTATCGTTGGACTGCTCTGTTTACACAAAACAGCGCCTCCGACGGAGTATAAATATCCGCTTCCATAAATATCTGTTTCCGGCCCATAACCATTAGTTATCGTTATTCCGCTAAGAACTGAATTGGCATCTTCACCACTGTGAAAATAAAAGCCCCTGTGTGGTTCTGTCTGTGTTCCATTGCAGTCGATTATTGTAGTCGCCACAATATCAGGATTATTTGGGTCAAAGCCGCTGACAGTTATCGCCTTCCCTTTGAAGTCAAGGTCTCGATTTCCCTCACCTTTCCATCTTGCCGGCGCTAAGTAAATAATATCTCCGTCAACTGCCGCGTCAATCGCCGCCTGGATATTCGGATACATCACAGTAACGCCTTGTGTGCTTACTTGTAAATGACCGGATTGAATCTGCTCTTGCGTTTGCGGAAAAACATAAATTTCTGCCGCATTAGAACAAACTGAAAAAAATATTAAAATAAAAAGAAATGATAGAAAATTTCCCCAATGATTCTTTTCAAACACCTTCTCCATTGCCATAGTATGGCCTCCTTAAAATCAGGCTTTAAGTTTTCTATATTATAGATATGTTCTCTACTAAATTCAAGCTATATTATTAGCCACCGTTCCACGGCGGGTTTCACCATCTGCCTTGTAGGGTGGGCTTTAGCCCACGCGGCTTTATAGCTTTATTTACCAATTAAAGACCCTGAACGTCTATAGAAAACGCTTCATTTTGATATACTTTTCATACCATTTTTTTCAATTTTTCATCGAAATCGATTCAAATTTTTGCAAAATTGTTCATTTTTATCAAATTCGTTCTAAGTATCTTATTGCCAAATAGTTAATAGTTAAAAATCGCTCATAACTCCTTATTTTACGTTGAATCGGCGTCTTTGCTGATTATCTTTTCTACCCTCATTTTTACGCTAAAAACGCAACTTTTGCCAAAAATGCGCAAGTCGAAGCGGAAGCCTACCCGATTTGGGTTTACACTTGGAAATCTTTTTTAAGTTTTTTGTGTGTGAATGGTTTGGCGTTTTTGCCTGCGTAATCTGCGACAATTTGGCCGCTGCCCACTAACTTCCATTTATAAATCACAAGGCCTTCAAGCCCAACCGGCCCGCGTGCGTGAATTTTATTTGTGCTGATTCCTACCTCAGCGCCGAGTCCGTAACGGAAACCATCGCTGAATCTTGTGCTGGCGTTTACAAAGACATTCGCCGAATCCACAAGCTGCATAAATTCGGCCGCCAATGTACTGCTTTGCGTAATGATCGCATCTGTATGATGTGAACCATAAGTATTAATATGGTCAATTGCTTCATCGATAGAATCGACGACTCTTATTGAGAGTATTTCCGCAAGATATTCTGTTGCCCAGTCAATTTCATCAGCGGCTTTTATATCTATAATTGTTCTGGTTTTTTCACAGCCTCGAAGTTCGACGCCTTTTGCTTCGAGAGTTTCTTTTATTTGAGGCAGAAATTTTTTCGCTATATTTTTGTGTACAAGCAGTGTTTCCGCTGAATTGCATACTGCTGCGTATTGTGTTTTGGAGTCAACGGTTATCTTGATGGCCATTTCAATATCCGCCTGTTCATCAACATAAACATGGCAGATTCCGTCTGCGTGCCCCAGCACCGGTATATTAGTGTTATCCATAATATAGCGGACAAACTGATTTGAACCGCGTGGTATCAGCAGGTCTATATATTTGTCCAGCGACAGCATTGCCTTAACATCTTCGCGGGTTTGCAGATTCTGAATCCAGTTTTCAGGTATGCCTGCTTTTAAAGTTGCTTCATTTATGATTTCATAAAGTTTTTGATTAGTATTGGCAGCTTCAGTTCCGCCTTTTAATAAAACGGCGTTTCCGCTTTTGAGGCAGAGAGTTGAAATCTGAACTAATGCATCCGGCCTTGATTCGAATATCACACCAATGACACCGATAGGGCAGGTTACCCTATAAAGTTCGAGTCCTTTGTCTAATTCAATTGCGTATTGCGTTTTTCCTTCGGGGTCATCAAGTCCGATTGTATTTTCTATTCCATGGCAAACTTCTTTGATTTTATGTTCGTCAAACTTGAGTCTTTTAAGAAGGGCAACAGAAATTTTTTCGTCTGTTGCTTTATCTATATCGAGTTTATTGGCTTCAAGAATTTCGTTGGTGCGCTGTTTGATTGCGTTTGAAATTGCTTTCAGCGCATTGTTTTTCTTTTTAGTGTCCGCGGCGGCAAGCCTGATGGATGCTTTCTTTGCGGATTGGGCTATTAAAGATAAATCCATACCTTGTTCCCTATTTTTAATATTATTGAATCGGACATTTTAACAATAAGTCTGTAATTAAACAATAATTTTGCCGTTTAAAAAGTCTTTATATTTGACAAAATCACGGTAAATCGACTAAAATGTGGCCGTTTTATGAGATAAATGCTGCGAAGATGCTTTATCTTAAATGCGGGCGTAGCTTAATGGTAAAGCTCCAGCCTTCCAAGCTGGTAATGTGAGTTCGATTCTCATCGCCCGCTTTTTGTCTATAAATGACAAGAGGTGCCAGTAGCTGCCTATGTGTCGCATTTCACAAGACTTACGACCGAATTTTTCAAGATTTTTTAAGTCGTATATTTCCACCAATTGACTGCAAATGACAGCGAAAGTCTATAACGGTACGCATTTACTGCAAGCGCAACTGCAAGCGCGGGTTTGGACGCCACATTTGGCGACGTTGGTTTTCTGTGGAGAACGGGGCCATCCTTCGGTTCTTTGCTTTTCTTTTCAACGTATGGCGACGTGTGCGATTCTCTGCGATATCCATAAGCTACGGAAAATGATTGCACACAATTTTTGAAAAGGCAAAAAGAGATAAACGAAACAGACGGGTTATGCTCTTTTTCTGATTAACGATCCACCTAAAAGCATCAGGGCAATCGTTGTTGGTTCAGGTACAAGGGTCACAGTTAATTGTGAAGGATGACCAAGATTACTGTCCAAAGAACAAAAAGCTCCTAAGGAACCGCTTACTCCACGTAAATTGAACTTAACAAAAGAACTGTCGGCGCCTTGCAGAAATGGGGTAACATCAAAGAAAATATCTTTACCATAACTTAGATTTGGCGGTATATCCCAAATGCCGATGAATGTGCCAGCATTATAATCAGATAATGTTATGGAATTATCACTATTTTCATAACCATAAACGCCTATTTCAGTAAGCAGAACCTTCGATGCATATGAACTTATCGATAAAGTAGCGTTAGCGACCGGCTTGGTAATTTGACTTGTAGGAAATGCAAAAACGCCTTGTTTTGTGTCACCTATATGAATCGATCCCTCTAATAAAACAGAAGTTGGCAATATCAGTGCATCATTGACAGTGTTTATCTTAAAAGGCGGATCTGATGCAAGACAATATTTAGAGGTAAAAATTAATAGTAAAAACAACAAAACTTTCTTCATTTTTTCCTTCCCCCAATAAATATAATTTTCTGCTCAGCATATTACCTATTTTAACCGTCATTCGCAAGAAAAATCAGCAGTGAAAAATTTAACAATCCAGCAAAAGTCTGGAACGTTATATTTTAACTGCAATCGCAGGTTTGAGAATACATCGTACGTTGCCACAAAACCGCCTAGGTTTAAAACGTTTGGCTTGTTTTTATAGAATTATACTTCCATCGAAGGTTGAGATTCGTCACAACCGGTGCGAACGTGTGCGGTTTGGTTATATCTTGTTTCTACGGTATTGAGGCAATTTAATGTTGGTGACGAAAAAAAATATTACTTGACAAACTTTGTAAGCTTTTATATCAAGGGTAAAGTTAAAGGGTGGAACCGAGCTCTGGTTTTACTAACTCCCTCCTAAGCCCTTTCTTAATAATTAATTTATTCGGAAAGGAATTGGGTTGGTATTATGATTTACAAGTGGTTTTCAAGGATGATGAAGGAGAAATTTTACAGGATGTTCATTTCAAATATTCCCGGCGAGGAGGAAAGCCGTGGCAAATAATATTTATTACGCACATTCAGAAAACAATATCGGACAAAAACATCGTCTTGCAGAGCATTTAAATAAAACATCATACATCGCCTCATCATTCGGTATAAATGAAGCAATATGCTATTGGTTTAAAATTGCAGGGCTCCTACATGATTTTGGAGAATACCAACCCGCCTTCCAAACGTATCTTACAGAAGGTGGAAAGCGTGGCAGTGTTCCTCATGCTGTTTGGGGAGCTGGATATGCAAGAATTCTGAAAATGGACGAGATTTCGTTTACTATCGATGGACATCATAAAGGCATTCCTAACAAAGCTGATTTGAAAATAGATACAGAGGAATTTAAAAGAAAAGAGATAAAAGATTTTGATTCAATCGTAAAAGCTTTTTTACAAGATAATGCTCTATCTGAACATAATTTAACCACCACTGCACTTGCATATCAAAACTTACAAAGAGAGTTTTTTATTCGCTGGCTTTTTAGTGCTTTAACAGATGCAGATTGGCTTAACACTGAATCGCATTTCAATTTAAATTTATCCCACTATAGAGGCCCTCGATCACTCCCAATTGACGAAATGATTGATAAGCTTGATGAAGCGATATCAAGTAAGTCAAAGGATGGGGAAATAAATAGGCTGCGAAATCAAGTCAGGGAAAATGTGCTTAAAAAAGCTGATAATGCACATGGCTTTTTCTCTTTGAACTTGCCCACTGGAATGGGAAAAACTTTAATTTCTATAGCATGGGCATTGAAGCATGCAAAAGCAAATAATTTAAAGCGAATAGTAATTGTTTTGCCTTATACGAATATTATTGACCAAACAGCTGCTATTTTAAAAGAAATATTTGGCGAAGAATGGGTACTGGAGCATCATTCTGCTTACAATGAAGATATGCCCGCAAACGAGGCAAATGAAAACGAACTAAACGTTATTCAAAAGCAAAAAGAATTGGCCTGCGAAAACTGAGACTATCCTATTATTGTTACAACAACAGTTCAATTTTTTGAATCGCTTTTTAGTAACAAGCCTTCCAAATGCCGGAAAATTCATAATATTGCTGAATCAGTAGTGATTTTTGATGAAGTTCAGACTTTTCCTAAAGAAATATTGCTACCTACTATTTCTATGTTAAAGAATGTTAAAGAGTTAATGAGAACGTCTTTTTTGTTTTGCACGGCAACACAACCTGCTTTTGAAAAACGGGAAAAGTTTGATGGGATTGAAACAATTACGCCGCTGATAGATAATCCATCTGAAATATTTGAGAAAATACGGCGTGTTGAATTCCATTTTATCCAAGATTTGCAACCCATTAACTTAAATAACCTGTTGGATACAGCAAGTATGACAAATGGTTCTGTTCTAACAATTTTCAACACTAAAAAAGCAGCTTATGAGTTTTTTGAAGTAATCAAAAAAACAAATTACTGGGAAAAGGCTTATCATCTTTCCACTGCAATGTGTCCAGCACATCGAAAACTCACTATAAAACAGATAAGGTCTGATTTAAAGAATGGAAATAAAATAATCGTATCCTCTACTCAACTAATAGAAGCGGGGGTTGATTTCGATTTTCCATGTGTAATGCGTGCACTGGCTCCGCTTGAATCGATTATTCAATCAGCAGGGCGGTGTAATCGAGAAAATAAATTGCCAGAATATGGAAAAGTTTATTTATTTCAACTTGAAGACAACGGTATGCCTGATAAAACATATCATGCTTGTGCCGAACACGCTAAAAATTTAATTCAAAGTGATATTAGCCGATTGCATAACCATAATTTCTTTAAGGAATATTATTCACAAGTAGTAGATTTATTCGTTGATCCAGATAAAAACAAAATTATGTCTGCACAGGAAAACTTTAATTTTAAAACAGTAAATGATGCGTACCGTGTAATACAAAGAGCAACAGAAGGGCTATTTATTTACCATTACAATGAAGATAGCAGAGACATGATACATTCAATAAAGGATACTAAAGAATTTCTGACACGTGATGATTATAGGGAATTACAACAATATACCGTACAAGTATATCAGAATTTTATATTCCAAAATTCTGACAGTTGCATAATGCTACCGCAAGGTATTAGAGTTTGGTATGGAAATTACGACCAGAACACTGGAATTTCTGTAAAGGCGTTAGAAGTCGATAAATCTATTGTATAAAATTATCAATGGAGAAATTTATGATTGATAAACAAATTGTTCGAGTCAAGGTTACAGGAGAATTTGCATGTTTTACCCGGCCAGATTTGAAAGTTGAACGCATGACTTATCCTTGCATGACACCTTCAGCGGCAAGGGGCATTCTTGACAGTATTCTGTGGAAGCCGGAATTTCAATGGTACGTCAGGAAAATATGGGTGTTAAAACCTATTAAGTTTTATACCATCAAGAGGAATGAAATAAAATCTAAACAGGGAAGTACCCCTATTATAATAGAAGATAAGCGTGTTCAAAGAAACAGTATTGTTCTAAAAGATGTTGCATATATTATCGAAGCATCAATATATCAGAAAGAGTTTTCAGATAAGAATAGACCTGGAAAATATGTTGGAATTAATGCCGGCAAAGAAGGAATGTTCCCTCGTCGTGTCAAGAAGGGTCAATGCTGGCGAAGACCGTACCTTGGGGTACGAGAGTTTTCTGCTGAATTTATGGAACCAGATGGAACAGAACAACCAATACAAGATACCATCCCCATTGGGGGTATGCTGTTCGATATTTTTTATGACGAAAATGGAAAGCCCCAGCCCGTGTTTTTTTATGATGTAGCAGTGAATAATGGCATTCTTAACTGTGAGGTACCTGAAAATGACAAAATAATGGCCTCAAGCCATAAATGTTCACCAATAAATAGCGAAATCTCCGTCATAATATATGATTTTAACCAGCAGGAAGAAAGGGAGGCTTTAATATGATCAAGGAATTAAGTGAGTTGGGAAAAATAAGGAGAGAGACTCGATCTGATGCATTAAAAAAAGAAATGGTCTCCCTTTGTATCACAATTGACACGTCTGGAAAATTCTTGTCATATACAGAGAGTGATAAGGAAACCATTGCAGAATCAATCCAGAGAACAAGAAATCCAAAAGCAAGAACATTAATAGACAAAGCCGAATACATTCTTGGGTATGGAAAAGAGTCTGAAGAAAAACATAAATTATTCCTTGATGAATTGGGAAAATATTCTGATTTGCCTGAGGTCAAACCTGTATGGAGTTTTTATAATGGAAATAGAGCTAAAGGGATTGAAATTGCGATTCAAAATTATAAGTCATCGTGGCACGGGAATATTGCTTTCTTGGTTTTAGGAAATACTAAGATGGTTCACGAAGAACCTGCTGTTCAGAATAGAATTATCGAAAATTATGATAATGCATTAAATGAGGAAAAGATTAATGAAACCTGTTCTATTTGTGGCAGCAAAAATTTCCCCATTATTGATATTCATGAAAAAATAAAAGGTGTACCTCCTTATGATGATGGAAAATCAAGCGCTAGGGCATTGATTTCTTACAACGATAATGCCTATGAATCCTATAATTTAAAAAAGAATCAAAATTCGTTTATTTGTTCTAAATGTGCAAAAAATTATACTGAGGGATTAAATTGGTTACTTTCAAATAAGATTGGCGACAAGCCAAGCAATCGTAAAAATTTTGGTTCTGATACGACAATGGTTTTCTGGACACGAGAAGATACCAAAGTTAATGAAATGAGCCTATTAGATACCCCTGATCCACAAGAAATTACAAATCTTATAGATTCAGTAGCAAAAGGAAATGACAAAAGCTCAAAATATCTCAATACCGATCAATTTTATTCCTGTACTCTTTCCGGCTCAGCCGCTCGTATATCTGTACGGGATTGGATTGAAACCAGCCTCACAGATTTTCGTATAAATATCGCAAAATGGTTTCGAGATATTGCTATTAATGCTTTCAAGCAGACATATTATCCCAGCCTTTACGACCTTGCTCGAAGCTGTCAAAACAAAAAAGAAGATAAAAAGGAAATCACGCTTTCCCGTGTCGCAGGACATTTGTGGGATTGTGCCATAAAAAATAATCCACCGCCAATATGGATTCTAACATCTGTATTAAAACGTGCAAGATTGGATAAACGAGGTGTTACGCCGGAGCGTGCAGCACTTATAAAATTAATTTTAAATCGAAACAATAATGGAGGTTCTTTTATGGTTCAGGAAAATTTGAGTCAAGACGGCAGACCGGTTGCTTATGTATGCGGCCAAATTTTTGCCAAGATGGAGAGTATTCAGTATGCTGCACACGGAGAGTTAAATGCAGGGATAAGGGAAAAGTATTTCACATATTCAATGACTTTGCCAGCAGCAGCTCTTGGAAGATTGTTCAATATAAATTCAAAACATTTTACAAAACTGAAAGGAGATAAACCAGGACTTGCTGTTGTCTTGGACAAAGAATTGCAGGAACTATGTAAAGACATAAGAATTCAAGAATTGCCACAAACCTTTTCCTTGGAGGAACAGGGACAATTTGCTATCGGCTATTACCACCAGAAACAATCACAGTTTAATAATTTAAAACAGAAATAAGGAGATTAACATGAACACAGAAATTAAAAACCGGTATGACTTTGTATATTTATTTGATGTAAAAGACGGAAATCCAAACGGTGATCCAGATCAAGCTAATCTGCCGCGTGCTGATGCCGAAAATCAACAAGGATTGGTAACAGATGTATGCATAAAAAGAAAAGTCAGAAATTATATACAGACCAAATATGAAGATGATAAGTCGGCTAAATACGGGATATTTATTCGTCAGCGTAGCATAGATGAACAATATCCTTTTTTGAACAAAGAAATTGAAAATGCAGGAGATGCGTTACAAGACAAGAAGAAAACACTGTTAGAACAATACTTTGATATTCGGGCTTTTGGTGCCGTGCTTTCCACAGGCAAGGAAAGTATCGCTGCGACTGAAGATGGTGACGAGGGAGAAAAAGAGAAAGGGAAGGGTAAAACTAAGGGAAAGAAAACAAAAGGGGCGGGAACTGTGCGAGGCCCTGTGCAATTAACATTTGGACGATCAATTGACCCAATTTATCAAGCCGAGCATTCTATTACTCGTTGTGTTATAACTGATGAAAAAAAATATGATGAGCTTAAGGAAAAAATGGAATTCCCTTCTACATTTGGCCGCAAATCTACAGTACCATATGGCTTGTATAGAATGCATGGTTTTATATCGGCGGTAGATGCTAAAAAGACAGGTTTTTCTGAAGCGGATTTAGAACTCCTCTGGGAGTCTCTGTTAAATGCTTTTGAAAATGATCGTGCCGCTGCACGAGGTGAAATGAGGCCAAGAAAATTGGTTGTCTTCAAACATTCAAGCCATCTTGGAAATGCACGTTCTGGAGAATTATTTGATCTTGTGAAAGTTGAATCATCAAAAGACGCCCAAAAACCTGCGCGTTCCTTTACTGATTATATGTTAACAATACCCAAGCAGTCTGATATGCCCCAAGGCGTGGAGGTTCAGGTGAAACTTTAATATGTTTACCGAAGATCAGCTAATTTCTATTTCTGCGTTGCAGCATTGGTTGTTTTGCCAGCGGCAGTGCGGACTTATTCATCTTGAGCAGATCTGGATAGAAAACCAGCTAACTGCCGAGGGCAGGGTGCTGCATGAAAAGGTACATCAATCTGATGCGGAGTTTGCAGGTGATGCACGAATTGTTCGCGGGCTTCGATTGGTTTCTTTTCGGCTTGGACTGGTAGGTCAGACAGATGTAGTTGAATTTCATAAAAGCGATAGGGGAATTGCGCTGCCGGGGACAAATAATCTCTGGCAGCCTTTTCCGGTCGAATATAAACGTGGTAAACCCAAGAAAGATAACAGCGATTGTGTTCAGCTTTGCGCACAGGCGATGTGTCTTGAGGAAATGCTGAAAACGGAAATTAACTTTGGTGCGTTTTATTATCAAAGGCCGAGACGAAGGACCGAGATAGAGATTACAAAGCAATTACGTCAGCAGACAGAAAATATTGTTCAAAATGTTCATCAGATGTTTGAGAGCAAAAATACGCCAAGGGCTGACTATGAACAGAAATGTAAAAATTGCTCTTTGGTTGGTGTTTGTATGCCGAAAACAACAGGATTGAATAAAAGAGTTGATTATTATTTGTCGAAAGCTGGAAATGATGAAGGGCTAATCGAATGAAACGTCTGCTCAATACATTGTTTGTTACTACTCAAGGTGCATATCTTTCAAAAAATGGTGACACAGTTGAGGTTTCTGCTGACCATCAAAGTCTTTTGCGTGTGCCGATTCATACGCTCGGCGGGATTGTGTGCTTCGGCAATGTTACGGCGAGTCCATTTTTAATGGGATTGTGTGGAGAAAATAATGTTACGGTTTCGTTCCTTACCGAAAATGGCAAATTTCTTGCCAGGGTTCATGGCCGTGTAAATGGTAATATACTTCTGCGTAAAGAGCAGTTTCGTCGATCGGATTGCGCAAAAGAGAGCGGGAAAATCGCTTCTGCTATTGTTACAGCTAAAATAGCTAATAGTCGAATAGTTTTGCAACGAGTGCTGCGAGACAAACCTGACCATGATTTTAATGCAAATGTCAATATTGCCATTAGAGCATGCTGGAGCTAAGCAGGCATATGATCCGCAAGGGGAGTTAATAGTCTAAAAATGGATTCGCGAACCTGAAGTGATGCTACTTTTTGTAGGAGGTTCGCGATTTTTATAAGTGCTCTTTTACAAGTTAATTATGAGCAATCCAATTAATTTGAAATGATTTTTTGTTTATGAAAATGCCAGGTTGGCGGATCTTGATTTCTAACATCCTTTAATATAGAATGTTATATATAGTAAGTCGCTCCCTTCACGGGAGCGTGGATTGAAACGATAGTGTTATTCTTTCCCCGCCTACAAACATAGGGTCGCTCCCTTCACGGGAGCGTGGATTGAAACGTTGTCATAAACAACGATGAACCTTTTAAAAACACGTCGCTCCCTTCACGGGAGCGTGGATTGAAACTATTACGATGAAATACTGAAAAAGATTAAATATCGTCGCTCCCTTCACGGGAGCGTGGATTGAAACCCATACAACATACTTACATCCGCTTTTAGGGTGTCGCTCCCTTCACGGGAGCGTGGATTGAAACTATCGCTAATGATAAGCAGGGCAGATTGTATTGGTGTCGCTCCCTTCACGGGAGCGTGGATTGAAACATGCCCATAGCTGAATCACTGCTCATCGGCATAACGTCGCTCCCTTCACGGGAGCGTG
>MHXZ01000100.1:22600-52528 GCA_001825665.1 Planctomycetes bacterium GWF2_41_51
TCACGGGAGCGTGGATTGAAACGACCGTCAAACGTAACAAACTGCGGCTGTATATCGTCGCTCCCTTCACGGGAGCGTGGATTGAAACTTCAAGTGTAAGTTTTTCTGCCATAGTTATACAACGTCGCTCCCTTCACGGGAGCGTGGATTGAAACATTTTTTACCCTTTCTAAAATTTGTTATTAACTTGGTCGCTCCCTTCACGGGAGCGTGGATTGAAACAGATACATTACAGAGCAAATGCCTGCGTATCAGAGTCGCTCCCTTCACGGGAGCGTGGATTGAAACCTTGTATCGGTGTCATTCGCATGGCCTCCTGGTGTCGCTCCCTTCACGGGAGCGTGGATTGAAACTAATATCTTCGGTGGGTGGGTGCTAAATGGCAAGTCGCTCCCTTCACGGGAGCGTGGATTGAAACATACTCTTTGTATCCACCCGGGTATGGCAACAGTGTCGCTCCCTTCACGGGAGCGTGGATTGAAACAGATAAGAGGGTAACCCAGCAACATTATTCTGATGTCGCTCCCTTCACGGGAGCGTGGATTGAAACTGTTCATATAGTGCTTGATACTGGTTATACGACGTCGCTCCCTTCACGGGAGCGTGGATTGAAACTTTGTCCTTATCAAAACTAAAACTTGTCGAATTCGTCGCTCCCTTCACGGGAGCGTGGATTGAAACGTTAGGATTGCCCACATTACACATCCCTCTACTGCGTCGCTCCCTTCACGGGAGCGTGGATTGAAACCGATGTTCCCTGTTTTTCTCGCAGAGCCTTGATTGTCGCTCCCTTCACGGGAGCGTGGATTGAAACATCTTCGGCTTTCTCTCTCAAGAAATATCTATAATCGTCGCTCCCTTCACGGGAGCGTGGATTGAAACTTGTGAGTGGTTAAACTAAAACTTTATTATGAAAGTCGCTCCCTTCACGGGAGCGTGGATTGAAACATATTTGTATTAAGTTTGCGTAAACAGCATTCGCAGGTCGCTCCCTTCACGGGAGCGTGGATTGAAACTTGACCGAAACGCAACAAAATATGTTCTATCTTGTCGCTCCCTTCACGGGAGCGTGGATTGAAACAAAACTTGTTGCGGGTCTTTATAAGTTCTGGAAGTCGCTCCCTTCACGGGAGCGTGGATTGAAACTCCAAAAAATTATAAAATCGGGACAGGCTGAAACGTCGCTCCCTTCACGGGAGCGTGGATTGAAACCCCGCCGAACTCATTAATTCAATTAAACTCTTTGTCGCTCCCTTCACGGGAGCGTGGATTGAAACCGGCGGCCTGACGGTCGATGATGTCGCAGGCGGCTGTCGCTCCCTTCACGGGAGCGTGGATTGAAACTTCATCTTCAAATTCAAAATACCTCAGTGTTCTTGTCGCTCCCTTCACGGGAGCGTGGATTGAAACTCATTTCTTATAACCTTGAGACCATCACCTTCTTTGTCGCTCCCTTCACGGGAGCGTGGATTGAAACTTATGCTTTACGCAGCTACGCACGATTAACCCCTGGTCGCTCCCTTCACGGGAGCGTGGATTGAAACGATTGCTTTTAGCTGTTTAGTGGTTTATTGCTGGTCGCTCCCTTCACGGGAGCGTGGATTGAAACGCGTCAAGTTCGGTTATCATTTCAGGCGCGGCAATGTCGCTCCCTTCACGGGAGCGTGGATTGAAACATTGTGTAACCTTTCAAAATATAAAATGATTATGTCGCTCCTTCATGGGAGCGTGGATTGAAACAGGATACCGGTATTTTGCAGGAATATTTCGCCTGGTCGCTCCCCGCGTGGGAGTGTGGATTGAAACAATATCAGCGGGCACTAATACAGAGCAGCCGATACGTCGCTCCCCATGTGTGGTAGTGGAATAATTGTTTACGCCATCTTGGCACTTTTTGATTGCAAGACTGTAAATTTTGGGGCATTGATAGCTCCCGCAACATCAAGAAGTGTTGGATCAGTATAAATATTCATCGTAAGATGAAGTGATGAATGCTGCATTGCGGCCTGGTGTGCTAACCGGCCTAAATTATCCTGGATCATTAGTTGCTGCGATAGACTTGCAAATTCCAATAGCCTTTTTTAATTTTACTGAACATTATAGAAAAAACAAAAAAAATGGCAGTAGAACATTCTTGCTTATTCAAGAGCCTTTTAGTAGAATTATTAATGTTTTAAGATTCCTTTTTCGTAAACCGTTTAAATGGGAACGTCAGTTAATTTATCGAAAAGCATTTGAACGCCCAGGATTTTTTTCGAGGGATAAATATGCGTCGGACATGGTTTTTGGAAGTGCTTATTATTTTTTGTCTTACGTACATTACCTATGGCAAAGAGGTCAATGATTTACAAAAAAATATTGGGCATGAAACAAATTACTCACGGACGTATGAAACCGGGACACGCTCAGGAAAAGTCATTGATGCAATTACCAATAAGCCGATCATGGATGCTTTGTTAGCATTTACTTGGGACATCAGAGTATCTGGTCCAGAATCGCAAACTGAACAGGCTGTACAATATGAGACCCTCACAGATGTAAACGGCAATTATTTCGTACCAAATCAAAAAGTAACAATTGAAGGCTCATTAGCATTAGACTTGGAACCTGAACATGTATTAGTCTACAAAAAAGAATATGCTTGGTACTTCGTACATAATAACATGTGTTTTATAGCATTTGAACCCAATCTGAACTATAAATATCAAAAAGAGGACAACATCATAAATCTGCAGCCTTGGGATGAGAAATATTCGTATGGCAAAAACATAGGTGTTATCAAGACCATGCGTAATTATATGGGGCCAAAACTGCAAAATGCGATAAGCGAGGAAGTTGGGAAGGGCCTAGAAGAAAAGGCGATAAAAACAGGTAGCCGAAAACATCATACATCACTTATTCGACACAAAATAACAGTAGATCTGCAGGCGTTTCAAGAAGGTAAAATCAATGAAGCTGAATACATCGAAAAGTTAAAGACCTATCTGATCACAGACAATGTGGAAGCAATTAATCTGGTGGCGGTTGAATTGTTTAAACACAGGGATGATTCGGGAATTGAACCCCTGATAAAAGTCCTTAAAGATAATCTTGACCGGAATGAATTCAATGTGGCGTTGGGAGGATTAAGAATTATTATTGACAGGCAAGATCTTCAAGGAACTGAAATAATCACAAAGCGACAGGAAATTGTAAAAGAAATTGAGGATTGGTGGCAAAAGAACAGGGGAAAAGAGAGCTTGTGGCAGACTGGTGAGCAAAGACGACGAGAGGAATTGTATGCAGAATTGATATCAAGCAAGATAAGTGACAAGGAAAAATTAGAAATTTTAAACAATCTGTCTCAAACTAAGGATAAATCAGCATCACCTTATTTAATTCAATTACTAAAAATTAAAGATCAGGCTGCAAATCTATATCAAATTTCTATGCAGTTATTGTCTGTGATTGGTAACAACTCAACGGTTGAGACAGTCAAACCGATGCTGTATCATCCGGATATTTATGTAAGAAGGCAGGCAGCACTTACGCTAAATGCGTTTGGTGACCACAATGGCGTTTCCATAATGATATTAACTTTGGAATCAAAGAGCAGGAACAGCAGATCGGTAGCAAATGCGGTTTTAAAAGAGATCACAGGGCAGGATTTTGCAGACGAAAAAAGCTTAAGAACTTTATCGGAAGCAGGGGAAAAAGCTGTCATTGAGAAATGGAGAAGTTGGTGGAAGCAGAACAGGGATGCTTTGGGAATTGCCGAGGCGAAAGATTTTTATAGAACCTTAGCCGAAGAAGATTCGGCAATGCAGTTACGTTACGCAATAATAGAAGAGGAAGAAAAGAAAAATCCGGAATTACCCACATTTGAAAACTCAAATGAATCGCCCTATGCAACTTTTGAGCAGTTCAGAGCAGCTCTGCTTAATGATGACACAGAAAAAGCGATTTCACTGATGTGTTACCCTTTGAATGAAAATTACAAGAAAATATTCGAAAAGATTGAGGATCGTAGCGATTATGCAAGAGGGTTGGGAAAAATATATTTCGATATGACCCTTGGTAATATATATTATTATGAAATGGTAACCGAACAGGATGATGGGCTATTTAGTTTTCCAATCCATTTTGTGCAAGACTCTAATGACAAATGGCTAATAACAGAATTCTAACTGTAATAATTTAATTTTTATTTTTTAATTTAAATATTTGCGTTCATGCGATCTTTGCAGCAGAAGATGAAGAGCCGGTGAATTTTGGCAGCGCATTGATCGCACCCGCCACATCCAGCAGTGTCGGATCAGTATAAATATTCATTGTCAGATCAATTGATGAATGTCTCATTGCGGCTTGGGCGACGCGGGGTGCTACGCCGGCCTTGCTACTCATCCATTCGATTTAAACTGTCCATAAAAAATATACTATCGCAGTGTACATGCGGGATTTGACGCTTCCTGGACGCAATCGATCAGCCAATTTTCTGACATAATTGCGAAATCTGCAAAATCAACTTTTGAATCGTTGTTCAGGTCGCCAAGAATTTTATAACTGCCAGGAGTAACCGGGAGAGTAAATGTTACAGTGTTTGTACGCGAAGCATCATCAATTACTATCAATTCGACTTGATATTGTCCGACTTCAGGAAAAATGTAAGAAACATTACTCCCGGTGAGTGTGTCTATAAGAATCGAATCCTTATAAATTTTCCAAGTCCATGAAACAATTTGAGAACTGAGTAAGCGGCATCCATACGAACCTGAGCTGTCGAGATAAGCCAGATTTCCTGCAATTGCAGGTTCAGGGAATATGACTGCGATAGCGGTAGGCAAATCAGAATAAATTCTCAATTTTGATTGCGCTGTACTCGATAAAGCCGTTAAATCCGTAACACGCAATTTAATTGTTATACATGGTTCACCTGTAACGGAATCAGCAGGATAGTTTTGCGGATCCAATATCGAAGTCAGTGATAGCCAATCAATCTGCAACTGGGAATTGCCGGTGCTATAGTCGTATGTACCGTCGTTATTTATATCCCATTCATATGAAACGATTTGATCTTCTGCATCAGGATCGTAAGAATTTGAGCCGTCGAGTATAAGCGTATTTCCAATAAATATTGTATAAGGGCCGCCCGGGTGTGCCACCGGATGATGCTCAAGTGGAACATCTATGGCCATAGTTTCTGTAATTGAATTAGTTCGGCTTTCGGAGTCTGTTACTATAAGATTGACCTCATAAACACCTGCATCCTGAAATGTATAATTAATGTTTTCGCCTGCTATTGTTGTGATTAATGAACCATCTTGATAAAATCTCCATGTCCAGGCAGCTATAGTATGCTGTGGATTTCCAGCATAAGAGCCGCTTCCGCTAAAATTGACAGGCTGGCCGATAATACCGGGGTTGGGTGTTATATCCATTAAAGCCGTTGGATTAGGGTTATAGACCCCAAGGTACGTATAGCCGATGTTTGTCGCACCAAAGCTGTCTGTAACTCGCAGACTTATTAGAATATTCGGGGCGGAAAAAGCCGGAGTCGGATATTGAACACCTTGTGCAAGAAGAGTTGAGAGTGTTTGCCAGTAGACCCTCGGTGATTCGGAACCAATTACATCATAAACGCCGTCACCATTGAGGTCCCATTCATATTGTACAATGAAATCGCCGATTTCGTAATCGGAGTCGTACGAACCGGAACCATCAAGGTTTAATGTGTCACCGATATCGATTATATATGGTCCGCCTGCAAGTGCCTCAGGAGAGTGGTTAGGGGGATTGTTTATGACCACCGTTCCTACAATTGAACCAGTGTAGCCTCCGGAGTCTGTCACTGTAAGATTGACCTCATAAGCACCTGGGTTCTGAAATGTATAATTAATGTTTTCGCCTGCTATTGTTGTGATTAATGAACCATCTTGATAAAATCTCCATGTCCAGGCAGCTATAGTATGCTGTGGATTTCCAGCATAAGAGCCGCTTCCGCTAAAATTGACAGGCTGGCCAACGGCACAAGGATTAGGTGTTATATCCATAAAAGCAGTTGGATTGGTGTTGTATACTTTGAGGGTTGTGTAACTGATGCTTGTCGCATCAAAACTGTCTGTAACCCGCAGGCCGATTGAAATATATGGCTGGTATGTTAGTGGTGAAGTTGGGTATTGAATGCCCTCGGTAAGAAGAGTTGAGAGTGTTTCCCATGTGATTCTCGGAGATTCGGAACCAATTATATCATAAGTTCCGTCACCATTAAGGTCCCACTCATATTGTACAATGAAATCGCCGATTTCGGAATCGGGGTCGTAAGAACCGGAACCGTCAAGGGCTAATGTGTCGCCGATATCGATAGTATATGGGCCGCCTGGAATACTTATGGGAAGATTATTATCTACGGAAAAGCATAGTGAAGCAGTCAAAGAGATGATGAATAGTAAATAAAGATTTAATGCGGTTATGAATTTAAATAATTTCTTCTTCATTCATAAAATATATCAGAATTGAAGACAAATGTCAATACTTTTTATCCATTTATAAGAGATAAAGACCCGACTTTCACGTTTCTAGGAGTTGCCAAATGGTTAGATTTCTTATTGTGTCAACTAGATTTGTTCCAATGTGCGTCACCGTGTGCCGTTTTGCGGGATAACAATTTTAATATTACGCTATCTTGGCACTATTTGATTGCGATGCCGCAAACTTCGGCAGTGCATTGATGGCACCTGCAACATCGAGAAGTGTCGGGTCGGTGTAAATATTCATTGTAAGATCAATTGATGAATGCCTCATCGCGGCCTGGGCGACTCGGGGCGATACACCTGCTTTACTGAGATGAGTGCCAAACGTATGTCGCAGAGCGTGAACATCAAGACTTCGTCCTCTTTCATCTGTTTTTTCAATTCCGGCAGCGGCAAGATCTCTGTCAAATATGCCTACCATAGAATTTGGCATATCAAATAGCGGCAGGACGGCAGGGAGTCTCGCGGGTATTACGCTGCCTTTTTTCTTCGATTCGCTCTGTAGATGCAATAATTTTTCTTTCATGTACTGTTTGATCTCACCAGCAAGATCATTTCGAAGTGGTATTTGTGCGCCACGGCCGGCCTTTTCATCTTTGGCCTTAAGTTCAAGGTATGGCTGTTTGTTATTCAGCCAAACCTGGCCAATGGTGATACTGGCAAGTTCGCTTTTGCGAAGACCTGTAAGTGCAAGGACCTTGTAAATGAGCGATCTTTGATATCCCAACCATTCGAGATCAGATATCAATTCGGGATTATCTTTTAAAACTTCTCTGCCTTTATTTACCATTTCTTCTAACTTTTCAAAAACAAATGGCTCTTTTTGCCAGGACTTATGACCTTTTCTTTTTTCATTTGGCAGCGGCAACGATTCACGGCCATATTCAGCAAGAGGGCGAAGCCTGGCAGTGGTAAAGAGCCTATTCAATTCTTCCTCCGTCAACGCTCGTCGCTGTTTGCGTTTATCTGCGTGCTCATCGGCGGCGCACAGCCTTGATAAAGGATTGGCTGCCATTCTATCGGTCTCGACGCACCAATTGCAAAAAGCGATAATTGCGGCACGATAGGTATTGCGGGTACGTGATCCCATACCATCTTTTTCAGAACGGTTCATCCACTTTTCCATCACGTCGCGGGTGATATCTATAAGTCTTCGGAATTTGCAGTCATCAATCAACTTTTCCAATTGACGCTGTACGTTAATTCTATGGTCTATTGATACTCGCTTGCCCCGAACAGTCTTTGCCTGCAGGTGCTCAAGATAGGATTCGATATGTTCATCAAGTGATAATTTTGCATGATCGGCAGTTCGACACTGCTGCGTATTAATAATACCCGCTTTAACATGTTCGACTCTTTTAACAAGTTCAGCCAAAACATGTCTTGCAGATTGTTCATCCCGGCAGTTGGTGGATTCATATACCATTTGGCCATCAGCATCGCGATATTGGGCAATATAAACGGGGCTGTAACGAATGATCTTGATTTGGCCCTTATTGCCGGTGGTAATCTGGTCAAAGTGCTTTTTGCCTTTACTATCTACCCACATGGCCATTTTCTGGCCATTACGTTCGACTATCTTGGTATTCTGCGGCAAATGCTGAGTATAAGTTTTTTTGTATATTACTGCCATAAATTTGTCCCTTTCAAGGTGTCACACATGAGCACTAATTTTTGGAACACATCAAGTCAATTCTACATAAAAGCTAATTTATTTATTTATTTACGGCAATTAGGGCAACCTTGTATAAACCATTGATCTATATCCGCTTTTATCCATCGCAATAATGCGCCAAGTTTGATCGGCCGGGGAATTCTTCGTGCTTCAATTAACCGCCTCACATGCCGGGTTGAACATTTGAGCCTCTGTGCTATAGAAGCAATATCAATGAGTTCAGCAATAGCTTCCTGGTTAATAGTTTCTATCTTTTCTGTTGATTCTTTTTCCATTGTGCCTCCGGCATCGCGAAAAAATAGCGTTTAAAAAAAATCTGGACAAGAACAAATGTTCCATATGCGAATTTTGGCCTGAAAACGGGATAAAAAATATATCCCTCTATAGTTATTTATTAACACGAGTGGCTAATTTGTTGCATTAAATTTGAATTGATTAGGGTTTAAAATGGGATTTTCAAAGATGGAAAGGTGAGATGGTCCGATCACCAGAATGACACCTTTGCCTAATTATTTTCACATTGAATGGCAGAGAATTCTGTGCAATAAAATTTTTATAAAATATTTTTTAATTTAACTCGTTGCAAATCAATTAGTTAAGCAAATCGCATCTTTTTCGGCATTTTTTTCTATTGTAAAACAAAATAAACTGTTTAGTATTGCTAAACAGATAAGGCTTTATTGTTTTTTAAGGTATCAGATGCCAGGAAAGCGAGAATTCGGTAACAAAATTCGAAAACTTCGGGATGCTAAGAAGGCTATAGACCCAAAGTTTTCGCTCCGCCAATTTGCACTAGCTGTTGGAATCAGTGCAACTTATTTAAGTAGAATTGAAAACGGTGATTTCGATCCTCCGGCATCTGAAACAATAAAAAGGATGGCAGCTCTGCTTGAAACTGATGCTGATGAATTACTGGCCTTGGCTGGTAAAACCGACCCTGACCTCCAGAAAATAATTATGGAAAAGCCAAAGATGATGGCCGATTTTTTGCGTAAGGCCAGTGGGATTTCGGAAAAAGAGTTAAAAAAAATAATCAAAGATCTTCCTGACAAAAAGGATTGACGCCATGGATAAGGGCACGGATGGAAGTAAGATATATACATGAAAGTAAAATTGAAGCTGCAGCATTTAAATTGCTGGGTGAATATGGCCAGAAATTTGGTGAGGTTACACAACCACCTATTCCGGTGGAAGAGATAATCGATTCTCACCTTAAACTGGATTATGGTTTTGATGATTTACCATCATCGCTTGAAATACCTGATGTACTTGGCGCAACATGGGTTCAATTAAAAAAAATCCGTATTGATCAATCGTTAGATCCTTCCGAATATCCCGCCAAAATTGGGCGGTATTGTTTTACCGTAGCCCATGAACTTGGTCATTGGCAACTGCATAAAGGTCAAATTTTGGAAAATAGTAGCAGTTTATTTGAAACGCAGCAAAAGCCTGCAATTGTATGTCGGAAGCTTTCAGCGAAAAAAACCATTGAAATACAGGCTGATAAATTTGCAGGGTTTTTATTAATGCCCAAGCAGATGGTGCAAAATATATGGAAAGAAACAGTGGGAAGTCTCGAACCATATGTTGCGGCCGATGAAATTTCCGATCTTAGTGAACGTTGGGGTTTGGCTGAAGATAATCAGCCTACAGTACAGATAGCCAAACAATTAGCAAAGATATTTAATGTTTCCGGCCAGGCAATGCAAATACGACTTATTAATTTGAAGCTTATTCTTACCAAAAAACCGGAAAAGGAATTATTTGTATAAAATTTTTTAAACACTTGTGTTTAGTGTTTAGTACACATAAAACTCTATATGAAAGGTGAATTTTTATGGCAACCAGTTTTAAACTCAGAAATTTTTCAAATCCCGCAATTCTTAAAGCGATTTCTCGTCCGTTGATGATACAATTTCTGCAACGGTATGCTGAATTTTTCGATGGCAGGCATTTTAATATGAATGCATACGAGGAATTAGACTACGACCATCTTGCAAGCATACTTATGTCGCCGGGTGAAGATACCCCTGAAGACTTGTTAGATGCGTTATTCTTCATTGATGAAATGTCACTGCCTGGGTATTACGATGAATTGATGAATAAAATGTCAAAAGCGGGCATTGACATGGGAACATTGCCGAAACCAACAGTTGGGGATTTGGCGGTAACTATTTGGCTTGCATCTCCAAGCCTATTGGAATCGATTCATGCGGAACAGTTTATGGTACGTGCAAAAAAATTTGATTCATTTTTGACTACATGCTCGACCATTCCGTCATTTACCTTCCCTGCTGCTGCAACGGTTCAGAATCTGGAGGGGGATCTCAATAATTGGTTTGAAACAAAGAAACGAGGTCGCGGTACAAAAGTATTTGTGTTTATGCGTGATGATATAGCATGGTTTTTAGTCCGTCATGGGGAACCGTATAAACGCGAAGGTACGCTCAAAAATGGGGAATCATCAAGCATTTTTTATAGACCTGAAAAATTTGATGTTCTCCTGTACAATCCTGAAATTGGAGAATTTTCAATTCACACCAGTACCATGGGTGAAAAGAAAGCATATTGTAAATTTTTCGGTAGACACATATTTGGCAATGAATCCATGTTTGACATTGAAAATAGTGGTGATAAATACTCGCTCGACCCACTTCGCGTTGATAGTTCCGATTCACTCCTGTGTACCGATGTAGATGGTATCGATGAAATCAAACTCTGTGAATTACAATTTCGACATGATGCGAGTATATATCATATTGAAATACACAAAGCGGATGATGTTTTTGAGGCACTCGAATCGCAATTCCGCTGTATTCCTGAAGGGGCAAGTTTGTTGAAGGCCAGTTTCAAAATTACTTTCACGAATTCTATCCGTCCCAGAACTGTAAGCATCCGACCACCTAATGTTGCTATATTCGACCGCGAGTCAGACAATCTCCTTGTGAACACATGGCTGGAAAAGCGAGGTTTTATCAATATAAATAAGGAGTCCATCGATGGCGAAACTAACGTCGTTTTGGCAGTTGCTTGAAAATCGTAATGACAAAACCGCGGTGTTGGCTGAATGGAAACAGCGGGTTGGCGATAGTTTCGGGGTCGTCAATCCGCTCCTTACGCCCACAGGCCAATACGCATCAGCATATCCACATCCAAAACCGTATGGACTGAAACTTCGAATCATAAAGCATAGAAATGGTGACATAGTTGCAGTATGTCCAGAAGACAGTGATGTTCGTATTGATCTTAAAAAAACCGACATTGCGCTGTACCATATTAACATAGAAAAGCTGCGAAAGGTATTGGCCGGTACGCTGTCATTAGTTCCGGCGCAAAATGCCATACAAAATGTGTCTGACTATATATTGCTAGGCAAATACAGGCCCAAGCCAGCGGCAGATTTTTCGGTGTATATGATAATCGCCAAACCACAATCTTTTATTTCTATAATTAAAGACCTCTGCCAGACGCCAAAACCTTTTATACTGCTTACCACCAGCATGAAAGACTGCTCAGAGGAAGCACATGTCTTAATCGATAAGAAATCATCGATTATAGTTCCATTAGATGATGTTCTCGAATATTCCGGTGCCCGGATACAATGTACCGAACAGTGGAATCAGTGTTTATCAGTTTTTGCACAAATGGTAAATCCGAAAGGCCGCAGTAATTTTGTAAATAAACCAAGTAAGAAAGGGCAAAAAACAGCTGCAAATATATACAAATTAAAGCAGTACCTGATTGAACATATAAAAGGCGAATATGAGCGATTAAATAACCAAATTCAACGAAAATGGAAAATAACGCCTCCTGTTAAATTAGAAAAACAAAAAATTGGTCAAATAGTAGATATTCGTCCTGATGAGGTAACCAGAGCCTTCAAAGCAGAACCACAATTAAAAGCGTTACTCAAAATAAGCTATAGCAATGACGAGATTTTAAAATACGGCAAGAAGTTGTAACCATTTCAATAAATAAATTTTGATCCATTTGCATTTGCACAGATTTTCTGCAAATGCAAATGGATTTTTTATTGCGCTAATATACTAGAAAATAAGCACTTACATCACTTCATAAAAATATTTTCTCCATTTTCTGCAAATGCCGTGGAGGTTGTGCGGCTCAATGTTGATCCGCCGTTTTTAACAACCTCCATTGGAGATTTTTATGAAAACTTTTAAAAACAGTAACGTAAGTATCGTAGATTTATTCCTCAGTCATCCAGAAATCACGGACTCACCACAGAAAATCGAGGCATTTATTGACAAGCAAATCGAAACGCGGACGCAAAAGCTCCGAAAGGTGATGGAATTGCGAAAACTTTCACTCAGTGATATTCGCCAGGAATTCTTACTGGCTATTATCGAGGCTATGCCCGGTTTTGATTCCACTCAAAGTACATGGCGCACCTATATATCCAAGGTATGCAATAACCGGTATTTAAATTTCCGGCGGGAATATAGGCTGGCATGTAAGTACATCGGCAATATGGTTTCGCTCGATGCGATAGAAAATGATGAATCAGATATTGTGCCAACATACGAGGTCGATTTTGAAACACAACATGATGTACATATTGTACTTGAAAAAATGCCCAAACACCTGCGTGAAATAGCGGAGCTGCTTAAGAGCAATTCTCCGGCTAAAACAGCATCGTTGCTGGGTGTTTCTCGTGCTACTATTAGCCGTAGCGTAAAACAAATCCGGGCATTTTTCCTCGCATCTGGATTTAAAAAAATTGCATGTTTATGAAACAAATCAGCTGCTCGTGTTAATAAATAACTATAGAGGGACATATTTTTTTATTGAGTCTGGCATCAAAAAACAGGTATGCGGACTTTCAGGCAGGAAAGGATTTTTTTCCGGTTCAATTCCGGAACCTGCCTTTGGCTGGCCAGCCGAACTGAATAGAAACGTTAATAAAAACTAATTAAGGAAGACAAATGAACATACTTGAACAGGTACACACAGGAA
Source organism: Planctomycetes bacterium GWF2_41_51 (assembly GCA_001825665.1). Lineage (GTDB taxonomy): Bacteria > Planctomycetota > Phycisphaerae > Sedimentisphaerales > UBA12454 > UBA12454. The sequence continues at coordinate 35,759 of MHXZ01000100.1, forward strand.
AACGTTCAATGCCGCCAAGATTGATGGTGTATGGCGTTGAGGGCGTTGGCAAAAGTACATTTGGAGCAAACGCACCCAACCCAATTTTTATTCCGACAGAAGATGGTCTAAGTGAAATTGACTGTGCATCTTTCCCGGTAGCTAAAAAATATGCCGATGTGGAGGCGTATCTTTCGGCATTGGCAATTGAAAAGCATGATTATCAAACGGTAATTGTAGATTCATGTGATTGGCTCGAGCAGCTTATCTGGGAAGAGTTGTGCCGTCTATCTGGTGCAAGCACAATTGAAAAATGCGATGGCGGCTATGGCAAAGGTTACATAGCGGCACTTGGCTTTTGGCACCAAATTGTCGATGGACTTGATGCCTTGAGAAACGAGCGGCATATGGCAGTAATTCTTATTGCACATGCAAAAGTAGAACGTTTCGAAGACCCGGAATCAAATGCATATGATCGTTATACACCACGCCTGCATAAACATGCGACTGCTTTACTTACAGAATGGGCCGATGCTGTTTTATTTGCAACTCGCAAATTCCGCACTGAATCTGAAAAGATGGGCTTTGGAAAAGAGCGGACCATAGCTGTTGGCCTCGGCAAAGATGGTGGCGAGCGAGTTATTCGTACAGTCGGGGGTCCATCGTGCATAGCTAAGAACCGCTATGACCTTCCGTATGAAATTCCTTTATCGTGGGATGCGTTTATCAGCGCTCTCAACAACTCAAATCAACCTCAAACTACAGGAGAATTAAACAATGGCTAATCTTAATGGATTCAATGCGAATAACGTAGAACCGGCAACCGATTTTGATCCGATACCAGCGGCAAAATATTTAGCGGTTATAACCAACTCGGAATTCAAGCCGACAAAAAACAACAGCGGCAACTATCTGGAATTAACGTTCCAAGTTATTGAGGGCCAATATAAGAACAGGCTCCTGTGGGCCAGGCTCAATCTCGAACATCCAAACGAAACAACTGCCAAGATTTCACGCGGACAATTGTCTGCGGTATGTAAATCGGTTGGTGTGATGACGCCAAAGGATTCTGCCGAGCTGCATAATTTGCCATTGCTCATCAATGTCAAACTCAAAAAACGCAATGACACAGGTGAATTGACCAACGAAATAAAAGGTTTTTCAAGCCGAGAAACTTCTCCTGCTCAAAACAGTACCCCAGCAGCGAAAGGAATTGCTCCCTGGAAACGCTGACAATAGAGCTGCCATATCCGCCAAGTATTAATCATTATTTCAAGCGGCGGGGTAAACAAACCTTTATAGGGGCTGATGGCATTATGTTTCGCAGAAAAGTATGCGTAGCTCTTATGGCAGCCAGGGTAAGTCCAATGGTGGGTATGCTCGCAATGAAGGTAAGGGCATACCCGCCGGATAGGCGAAAGCGTGATATCGACAATATTCAAAAACCGCTTCTTGATGCATTGGAAAAAGGCAGGGCCTTTTATAATGATTGCCAGATTAAACATCTGACAACCGTTATGAAAACCTCGGTCAAAGGCGGAAAAACAATAGTAACAATAAGGAAAATCAGTGATAGAACTTCGTCCATATCAAAAAGCAGCTATTGATGCTTGTTACGAGTACATGCGGAAAAGTATAGGCAATGGCTGTATCGTTCTGCCAACAGGATCAGGAAAAAGTGTCGTCCTTGCGCAAATGTGCAGCGATGCAGTTTCGTTATGGAGCGGTCGGGTGCTTGTTCTTGCTCATGTGCAAGAACTAATTGAACAAAACGCAGGAAAAATTAAGCACTTCCTCGGTGATAATTTTGTTGGCATTTATTCCGCTGGATTAAAACAAAAAGATATGCACCAGCCAGTAATAGCGGCATCGATACAATCTATTTATAAAAAAGCGTTTGAGTTTGAACCTTTCGACTTAATCATAATCGACGAGTCTCATCTTATCGCCACAAGTGGTGAAGGAATGTATTTATCATTTTTGCGAGATGCAAAGATTGTAAATCCTAATATTCGAGTTGTTGGCTGCACTGCAACGCCATATCGAACCGGCAGTGGTATGATTTGCGGGCCGGATAATATCCTCAATGAAATTTGTTTCGAAGTCGGTATTAAAGAATTAATACGGGATGGTTATCTCTGTCCTTTACGCAGCAAAGCATCAAAAACACGCATTGATACCACTGGCCTCCATGTTCGCGGTGGCGAATTTATCGCAAACGAGCTTGAGGATTTGATGGATACTGACACTCGCGTAAAAGCCGCATGTTCTGAAATACTCGAATATACGCAAGAACGACATGCAACTCTTATCTTCGCAGCTGGCGTTGATCATGGAAAACATATTCAACGAATTTTTCAGGAAAATCACAATATCGAATGCGGATTTGTCTCCGGTGATAGCCCAGACGGTTGGCGAAAAAAGATGATTGAGGATTTTCGTAGTGGTAAACTTAAATATCTCTGCAATGTAAATGTTCTGACTACAGGTTTTGATGCACCCAATATTGATTGTATCGCAATGCTTCGGCCCACAATGTCGCCGGGCCTTTTCTATCAAATGTGTGGAAGGGGTTTTAGATTATATGAAAACAAAAAAGATTGTCTCGTATTGGATTTTGGTGGAAATATTCTTCGTCATGGTCCCGTCGATTGCCTGCGGGTCAGTGATGCAGCAGTCAAAGGAAACGGAGATGCACCAGCAAAGGAATGTCCCGAATGCTGTGAAATCATTCACGCTGCCTATGCAAGATGTCCCGCTTGTGGATACGAGTTTCCACCGCCGGAAAAAACAAAGCATGATACGACTGCAAGTTCGGAAGGAATACTTTCAGACCAGGCAAGTGTTAACGAATATGACGTTCAAGAAGTTCTCTACAACGTTCACACCAAGAAAGGTGCTAAAGCCGAATCGCCTCGAACCATGCGAGTGCAATATAAAATAGGTTTTGGTTCATATATTTCCGAATGGATATGTTTTGAACATAGCGGTTTTGCACGCCAGAAAGCTGAAAGTTGGTGGATGCAGAGATCTGGTAGTCCTGTACCGGACGACTCTGAAATGGCAGTCTTTTTTGCCACAAATGGAAGATTGAAAGAACCAATAAAAATAAGCGTAAAAAGTATTTCTGGTCAGAAATTCGACCAGATAACCGGTTATCAATTTGAAAATCCGGAAGAGTCAGATTGGCAGTTAAACAAATCTCTGCCGCAGTATGTTCCTGCAGATGACGAAATTCCATTTTAATTTAAGGAGAAAAAATGCATAAAGAATGTATTCCCATTGATTATAAATCCATCAGTCAACCTGTGCTGGCATGTCCGGTCTGTAATTTCTTCTATGTTCATCCTGTTGGACTGGAGTGTAGGTCACCTGGCAATTCTAACGGTCATGTAAGAATTGATAGTAAAGGCATTCATCTGAATCCTGAAGCTCCACCCAGTGGACGTGGAGTCTTGATCATTTTGCATTTCACTTGTGAATGTGGTCATGCATTTGATTATGAATTTCAATTTCATAAAGGTAATACCCTTGTTGAATGCAAAACATCGAGGCTACCTCATGATCCATCATTACGCCCTGAAACAATTTGGAGAGACTGATGAATATTTTGTCCAAAGCAAAACTATATTTAGAATCTAAACTCTCAATTTTGCCAGCAAATGTACAATTAAAGTTTGCATCGTTGTCGGGGTGGAAGCAATATCAGCAGCGACTGCCGAATGAAACGGAGCTTCAAACGTGGTTCAACAATGGCCAAACTGGTTTATGCATCGTATCAGGCAAGGTCTCCGGCAACCTTGAAATGATCGATTTTGATATAGCCGCTGAGATGTTCGAGCCATGGCGAACAACGGTTAAAAAAGAATCGCCAGATCTACTGCCTAAGCTTGTTATCGAAAAATCACAATCAGGCGGCCGGCATGTTATTTACCGCTGCGAGCAAGAAATTTGCAAAAGCCTAAAGCTTGCCAAACGAAAAATAACATTGGATGCCGGTGATGAAGTAGTTTTATGCGGCAAAACATTTAAGCCCATCCAGGATAAGGATGGAAGCTGGTACATCCTGCCAACATATATCGAAACTCGGGGTGAGGGTGGATTATTTTTATGTGCGCCAACGCCAGGCTATGAACTTATTCAAAATGATTTTACCAATATACCTGTAATATCTGTCGAGCAGAGAGATATATTACTTTATGCAGCGTTATCTTTAAATGAGTATGTTCCAGAACCACTTGGGCTTATAGAAACTCAATCATCATCACCAAGCGGTTCACTGAGACCCGGTGACGATTACAATACAAACGGCGATTTAAGAGCCGTGTTGCTTGACCATGGCTGGCGGTGTTATCAGGCAGGTGAAAATGAGCATTGGTGCAGGCCGGGCAAGACAACCGGAACATCTGCAACACTTAAAAACAGGGTTTTTTATGTATTCAGTACCAATGCCCATCCATTTGAAAGCGAAAAGGCGTATTCACCATTTAGTGTCTATACGCTTTTAGAACATAACGGAGATTACAGCAGGGCGGCACAAGCATTATCTACTAAGGGATATGGTGACAAAAATATTGAATCAACCGTAACTGATGTTGATATTTCTGCACTGGTTAAATCATTTGAAAAACAAGATGACAAAATCCAGCGGTTTGCCGATCCTGGCCCGACACCCGTCGAACTTTTGCGTGTTCCTGGTTTCATATCTCGTGTAATGGACTTTTCCATGGAGGTGTCAGCATATCCTAATCAGGCAATGTCATTTTGCGGAGGGCTGGGAATACAATCTTATTTATGCGGCCGTAAAGTTCGTGAAAAAGGTGATCTGAGGCCCAATATATATTTATTGGCTCTTGCCGGTGCATCAACCGGTAAAGATTATCCTCGAAAAGTAAATGCTCATATTCTCACAGAAATCGGTGAGACAAATTGTTTAGGTGATAAATTTGCTTCCGGTGAAGGCTTGCAGGATGCTATGTTCCAAACGCCATGCATGCTCTTTCAAAATGATGAAGTTGATACCATGCTCCAATCGTTCAATAAAAGCCGTGATGGTCATTTAGAGAGTATCATGAGTACGCTGCTGACGATGTACACGTCCAGCAATTCAGTATATCCGATGCGCAGAAAAGCGGGCAAGCTGCCTGCCGGCTTTATTAATCAGCCGCATCTGACGCTCTTTGGCACCGCTACCCCCAAATATTATTATGCCGCTTTAAGTGAGCGAATGCTGACCAATGGTTTTATTGCAAGAATGATAACTATCGATGTAGGCAAACGATCAGCGGGCAAGGATGCCGGCCTTATCGATTCAATGCCGTCGAAAATTATTGAAACCGCTAAATGGTGGAAGGATTTCAATCCAGGCAAACCAAATAATCTTATTGATGTAAATCCTGTACCTGCAATTGTTGACTATACCGATAAGGCTAAAAATGTACTCGATGAATTTCGATTATTTGCGGATTGCGAGTACACAAAGGCAGAAGATAGTAATGATGAGGTATCAAAGACCGTCTGGGGCAGAGCAAATGAAAATGCCAGGAAGTTAGCATTACTTTACGCATGCAGTGAAAATCATCTAACACCTGTAATCAGTGTTGATGCAGCAAAATGGTCTGTTGCTCTGATGACTCATCAACTTCGCCGCATGCTGTATTTTGTTCAATGCTATGTGGCTGATAATGATTTTCATGCATTATGCCTGAAATTGAAACTTAAACTTCGTGAGGCGAAAGATCGCACCTTGCCTCACAGTGTACTGCTTAAACGCATGAAAATCGATAAATCAAATTTTCTAAACATTGTTGATACGCTCCAGGAACAGGGTGACATTGAAATAATAGCAGCGGAGAACATTACGAAAAAGGCAAAGTTTTATCGATTGTTGGAAGAATAAATATTTCACCCAATATTTCACAATACTTCACCTTAAGGGTGAAATAATCGACGGATTTGAGATTAAGGAGGCCATATGGCAAAGCAAAAACAGAAAATTAGAAGATATTTCACCCCCCAGGGTGAAATATTAGGTGAAATATTCAAGAGTCATAAGTCTATGGAAAATAACATATATATAAAAAAAATAATAATATTTCACCTATTCACCCCACACACCCACGCGCGACGCGTAACGCGCACGCGTGTATAGGAGCCGGGTGAAAGGGGAATTATTCAATTCAAAAGAAAAACCGGCAGTGTTGTCGGTTAATAATTAATAAGTTTTTTTACAGGAGTACGGAAATGAAATCTTTAAAACAATTTAGTAAATGGGATGTAGCGATTGCAGTAATTATCATCGTCACGGGATTAGCACTTGCACTTGGCGGATGCCAAATGCCGAACATCCAACCCGACCAGCTTCAAAGTTTAGCTGTTCAGACAGAAGAGTTAAGCGGAAAGATCGATCTGTTTCAGGAGCAGACAAAGCAGACGCTGGATTCACTGAAGCAAAATGGAACGCTTGATTCTAATGCTGTTGCCAAAGTTGAAAAGCTTCAAAGCAGTATCGACTCAGTACAAACCAAAACAGCGGCAATTGCAAGTGCTGTTAAAAATGCACAGTACAGCAGCTCTGATGGTTTGACCACAGTGCTCGAAGGTGCAAGGGCAGCAAATGCAGCAAGCACGCCATTCAATCCTTATGCACCGCTGATTGAAATCGGCTTAGGACTCGCGGCAGCGCTTGCCGCAGCTATTGCAAAAAGAAATGCTCAGAAAGCAACAGAAGCACAGGCAAAATACGATGCACATAAGCAGGGCGTTGAGCTGACTATGAAACAAGTATCGCAATCAGCAGTTCCAGAAGTGAAAGCTGTAGAGACACAGTTGTATGAAAACATTGGTGAAGCAAGAAAGACAAAGCTTGGCAGCTAGCGTACCACACGAACTCCGACGTTTGCGCAGGTTGTGATGTGTAAAAAGTTTTTAGCAATTACCAAAATAAAAAACTATCGCAACCTGACGCAACGTGAAGCGACGGTGTGAATGAAAAGTTATTTAACAATTATGAAAAGTAGAACGGAGTTCTGGCAAAATGGAAACTAAACAAAAAAGTACAATGCCCTCAAATGGCCCTTTGGAGGCATTATATGATAGGGCAAAGTAAGCTGTTTGAAATTATGGTATATCGCCATTTTGTAAGTCTTGGGTCCTCCGGCACTTAAAAACAAGATATACCTTCGTGGGAACAGTCACGCTTTAAAAGACATTCGGTCGGAGTTGAACATATTTTAAAAAAGGAAAATTTAGCTATGAAAATTGAATTAAAAAACATCAGTGATATTCGTCCATATGAAAATAATCCGCGTGATAACAGCGGGGCAGTCGATGCTGTGGCGGCAAGTTTAAAAGAATTTGGATTTAGGCAGCCGATTGTAGTTGATAAAGATGGCGTTATTATCGTCGGTCACGCCCGCTACAAGGCCGCCCAAAAACTCGGGTTAGAAAAAATCCCTGTGCATGTGGCCCAGGATTTAACTGAGGCACAGATAAAAGCGTATCGTATCGCCGATAATCAAACTGCAACTATCGCGGAATGGAACTATGAACTGCTGCCTATCGAATTAAAAGATTTAGAGTCGATGGACTTTAATCTCGAACTGCTTGGCTTTGATAGTGACCAGCTTGCCAATATACTTGATCCCGGCATACAGGATGGTCTAACCGATCCCGACGATGTTCCGGAACCGCCGGAAGAACCAATAACAAAGCCAGGTGATATTTGGATTTTAGGAGAGCATAGACTTTTATGCGGTGACAGTACCAATCGCGACGATGTTGTCTGTTTAATGAATGGCGACAAGGCAGGTCTGATATTCACAGATCCGCCCTACAACGTCAATTATGGAATATCTAAAAACCCGCGACATAAAATACGGTCCATCGAAAATGATTCCATGTCAACAGATGAGTGGAGCATTTTCTGTCATAAGATGTATGAGATATTTCAGGAATTTAACACGGGCGATATTTATATGTGGGGAGCTTCTGGCCCGGAAGGAATGCGAATGAGATTGTGGCTTGTCGAGATGGGCTGCCACTGGTCGGCAACAATTATCTGGAAGAAGCAGCAACTGGTTTTAAGCCCGGCAAAATATCAGCGGATGTACGAACCTTGTTTTTACGGCTGGTTCGGAAAGAGCACCTTTGGTGACGATCGAACTCAAACAGAGGTTTGGGAAATAAACCGCCCGCTCAATTCAAAACTTCATCCGACTATGAAGCCAGTTGAATTATGCATCAAAGGTATAACAAATAGTTCAGTGCCAAGGACGATTGTTTTTGATGGCTTCCTTGGCAGCGGAAGTACGCTGATTGCCTGCGAGCAGACGGGACGCATATGCTACGGCGTGGAAATCGATCCAGCATATTGCGACGTGATAAAAGACAGGTGGGAAAAGTTTACCGGCAAAAAAGCTGTCCTTGCCAATGAGAAAACCCCGGCCGAGGCCAGGGTTGAGGAGATAAAGTAATGGTTGCGCTACTTAGCGGCTATGAATTTGCCTCTCTCGGTTTTGGTGAACCTGGAATCGACCCCTTTCTCTTTGATCTCGCGGATGATTGCCGAATAGATCGTAGCGGCAGGGGTCTTGCCACCGCTTTTCCACATACCCTGGTCAATCATGCGTTTGACGAGTTCCTGGCAACCGAGCGGCTCTTTAGCGTCAGCGAGGACCATGAAAGCAGCGAGCAAGCCGCCAAGTTTTTTGACTTTTGTCGGATTTACATCTTTGCTCGGTTCGGTTTGGGCAGTTTTAGTATTTTCTCTTTTGGCTTGATAGAGGCCGAGAAGCCTGTCGGCAGATCTGATGATAAGCTCTTTGTTGGTATTGATGTTAACACCAACCCAACCGCCATCTTTATGCTCGCTCATGATACGAACGCCCGCAGTGTTCTTGCCGACCTTCATTGCGTAGACTTTGCTGATTTTGATTTCTTCGTTTTGCATTGTGATTTTCCCTTCGTAAAAAAATGTTTATTATCTGCTTTGAACTATTGTTATTTGAAACTCACTGCCATCGGCAGTTCGGACAACAAGTCCGCTGTTGCGTGTGAGCATTCCAGCTTCCTGAAAGTTTACTACCATCGCGACCTGGTCTTCATCAGCCAATCCAATAGCAATAAAATTTTCCATTATTTCTTTTGTGATTTTTACCATTTTGAAATCTCCTTAATCTGCAAAAAGTTCTATAAAACGGAAATAACTATGTATCATAGAATTTGTGCCCCGGCAGCCATCGAGTTGATATTGGATGCACTGGCTCATGCTATATTGATCGTCCCGATCATCGGGCGATACAAGGTGGATCTTGACAGAATTGCCGTTTTTATCTGCGATATGACACACAATACTTTTTTCTTCTCTGCTGATCGTTGCTATGTATCCTGTATCGCCTTCGAGTATGATAGTTTTAACTTTCATTCTTCAGATCTCCCTACAATTATTTATTTTGATGACCATTTGTGTGGGTTGTGTGGGTATTTTTGGTTGGCCGGGTTTGGGTTTGATGACGTTTATGTCATAACGACCGTCCGTGTAAACTCCAACAACTCTGCCGCGAATTCCTTTGAATTTGCCTTTTACGATTTCGATCTTCATTCGGTTTCTCCTTGGTTTTGGGTGTGGGTTAAATCTTCAAGTGATTCTTTGATTTGTTTTTCTGATATGCCGCTATATAGCGCCAATGCCCGGATCAATTCGCGTCGGGCATCGATTGGCGAGCCGGTATTAGATTCTTTTTGCAGTTCGCATTCGAACCATGCGATTATGTTTGCGATATCGAATCTGGCTGCCTTTTCTTCCGTGTTTTCCATTGTTTCCCTTTCAAAATTTATGTTTAAGAACATGCATGTGTTATCTAAATAAAGATGTGATAGCAAGTAATTAAACCCATTATCTTCAAGGAGTTACATTAATTTATCATGACAACACTAAATGACACAAAACTAGCTAAAACTTCGATAAACCCGGCCGCATTGAGCCCGGAAACGGCAGCTAAAATGCTCGGATTACAAGTGGATATTGTCCGCAAACATATCACGCAGGGAGCGCCCGTAGCGGCCGATGGAACAATTAACTTAATTCATTATGGTGCATGGCTGAACAGCAGGATCACACATGGCTATTGACGTAAACAAACTGACACAATCTGAGCTTTTGCAATTAATAAACGCCACACCGCTAGGCATGGTTATTGATCGGCCGCGTTTGCGAAGGCAGATGGATATCGCTGCGTATCGTATCGGTGATGGTAAACATATTAATCTTGTGCGTTATATTTCATGGCTTGCTCGCGAATATGAAAAACCAAAACAGGCAAAGCAATCTGTGGAAGATTCTCGGCTTAAAGATTTGATTGCTAAAAATGCTGCTCGCAAAGAAGCACAGGATATTGGCGAAATCCCTGCAATTGTAAATGTTGAGCGCCGGGAAAAAGCATGTAACGATTTTAGATTTTTCTGTGAAACTTACTTTTGTGATGTGTTTTACCTGCCATGGTCCGACGATCATTTGAAGGTAATTTCAAAAATAGAACAATCGGTATTGCAAGGAGGGCTTTTTGCATTTGCAATGCCTCGCGGAAGTGGCAAATCTGCTTTGACTCGCTCGGCTGCGATTTGGGCAATTCTAATTGGCGCAAGGAAATATGTATGTCTGATTGGAAGTGCAACCAGGCAATCACTGAATTTATTTCAGAGTGTCCAGGCTGCAATGCTTGGAAATACTTTACTCTTAGGCGATTTCCCGGAAATTATTTATCCGATCCAGTGTCTGGAAAATTCTGCACATAAACAAAGAGGTCAAAGATACAATGGCCAATTGACATATCCGGTTTGGGGAACACACAAAATTGTGATTCCCACTATTGCTGGAAGTATCGCCTGCGGTTCAGTTATTACTGTCGATAGTTTGGATTCAAATATTCGTGGTCAGATTCATACGACAATGGATGGTAAGATTATTCGGCCTGATTTAGTTCTTATCGATGACCCGCAAACCAGAGAGTCTGCTAAATCACTTGATCAGACTAATCAGCGGCTAAGTACATTAAATGGCGATGTGCTCGGTATGGCAGGGCCGGGTAAAAAGATATCTGGTCTATTAACTTGTACCAAGATTTACTGCAATGATTTGGCTGATCAGATACTTGACACTCAAAAGAATCCTGAATGGCAGGGCCAGTGCACAAAAATGGTTTATGCATTTCCTGCCGATACAAAACTTTGGGACGAGTATGAGCAGATTCGCGCAGATAGTCTTCGAGCAGGCAATGGCGGAAAGGAGGCGACGGAGTTTTATATTCAAAATAGAGACGCCATGGACGCGGGAAGTAAAGTTGCCTGGCCCCAGCGTCATAATGAAGATGAAGTTTCCGCGATTCAGCATGCTATGAATTTAATGCTTCGTAATGAGGTTGCATTCTTTGCAGAATATCAAAATGATCCTATTGCAGAGCAATCTGATGAACAGGTTTTAACCGTCGAGCAGGTGATGGAGAAAAACAACGGCCGAAAAAGGGCAGAGGTTCCGCTTTCATTTCAGTATCTTACAATGTTTATTGATGTGCATGATAAACTGCTGTTTTATACCGTATGTGCATGGTCAGAGGATTTTACTGGTTTTGTTGTAGATTATGGAACTTATCCTGACCAGAAGAGGGCTTCCTTCAATCTTCGTAAAGCTCAGATAAGTATGCAGGATATTTACCGCGGTATGGAAAAAGAAGGTGCTATACAGGCCGGCTTGGAAAAATTGTGCGGCGATTATCTCAATCGAGACTGGAACCGAGGCACTGGTGTCGTGAAAATAGATCGCTGTCTCATTGATAGCGGCTATTTGCCCGGCATTGTTGAGAATATCCGCCATAAGCTCGGCAGTAATATTATGGCATCTAAAGGTGTTGGTATTCGTGCTGCCAATAAACCAATGTCAACTTATAAACGAAAACCCGGTGAGAGGCACGGCCATCATTGGTATATACCAAACATTAATAAAACCGGAGAATTTTCGCATGTTGCAATTGATACAAATTACTGGAAGACATTTATACATGAGCGGTTTTTTGTCGCAGCGGGGGATCATGGCAGTATGACCATATTTGGAAAAAGTGGCCATCAGCATTCATTATTTGCTGAGCATGTAGCAGGTTCCGAAATTTGGGTTCGGACCGAAGGGCATGGACGCACAGTGTACCAATGGTCACCTAAGATTGGCGGGATAGATAACCACTGGCTTGATTGTATGGTCGGCTGCTCGGTAGCAGGGTCTATGTGTGGGTGCAGCCTCACAGGTCACAGCGTAAAAAGTATTGTAAAAAGAGAGAGAATAAAATTATCAGATATTCAAAGGGGTAAGGGATGATTTCAGAACAGACAACCAAAATTGAAAAAGGATTGGAATGTCGCAATTGCGGCTGCCATCATTTTTATACTGATAATACTCGCAAATCACAGAATAAAATTATTCGCTCGCGGCGATGCAGGAATTGTGGGCGAAGAATGACGACATATGAAAGAGAGATTGTTTAATGTATAAGTTCCGTCTTTTAATGTGGTTAGGAATTTTCTAAAGTATTATCTTGCTATTGCCGAAATTTAAACGTATAATTTATTAAGAATCACGATGGCTGGCTATACAAAGGGTTTCGTCCCGCGTTAATGCCAGCCGATTTTATTTATACGCCAGTTTATTTTTCAAGCCATTCATAAAGACAGCATTCGACAAGAATTCTCTTAAAAGTGATGAATATCTATTTTGATCAGGGATAATCAATTTTTCAAGTTTGTGCTGCTTTGCTAAATATTTTACAAGGCAGTAAAAATCTCCATCGCATGAAACTATTACTGCTTTATCGTAATTCGGGTATTCGATCATCGTATGAAGAACTAATTCAGCGTCCACATTTCCTTTTGTTTTTCCTTGCACAGTTAGCGTCGGTTTGAAAATTAGAATAAAACCGGCCTGCTGTAATGCTGTGTACATGTTCTGATTTGTAGGAAGGAATCCCAGAAATAGAAATGCTTTGTTAACATGATACTTGTCGCTTAAATATCTTCTGAACCGATTGTAATCAAGTGTCCAACCCTGGTCTCTGATTGCAAGATTCAAATTCTGACTATCAATAAATGCATAATTGTTTGGTTTTGTCATGTAAATATAATATTACATCAACAGTTTTTTGTCAATTAAGTCTTCTTATATTATTGATCACCGCAACTCATTAAAACCTCTAAAATTTTCCATATCTGGAACATATTTTAATTTTCTCCTAAATCAGCGTTACAAAAAAGCCCCTCGTGTTAATAAATAACCTATAGAGGGACATATTTTTTTATGGCTGAAAATTTGGAAGAAACAATTAAAGAAAGTTTAAAGTCGCCTGCAAAAGTTAGCAGCGACGGAGTCTCAGTCGAGCAGCATTCGCTTTCAGAGCAGATTGCAGCAGATAAATACCTGGCGAGCAAAACTGCGACACAGAAAAAGGGTCTTGGCATAAAGTTTTCGATAGTTTCTCCCCCAGGAGCAGTATAGTTATGTGGTGGTTTGGTAAAAACAAAGAGCGTAAAGTCATCCGGCCGGCAGGACGAATCCTGCGGGCAAGATTTGATGCTGCCCAGACCACAGCTGATAACCAGCGGCACTGGTCAAACGCAGATGGTCTTTCAGCTGACGGTGCTGCAAGCGCCGATGTTCGCAAGACACTCCGCAACCGCAGCCGTTATGAAGTCGCTAATAACAGTTATGCCAAAGGAATTGTAACAACCCTGGCAAATGATGTGGTTGGAACAGGTCCTCGGCTTCAGATGTTAACTGATGACGATAATGGAAACGGTATTATCGAAACAGAATTTATGAACTGGGCATCTCAAATCCGCCTTGCTCAGAAGCTTCGTACAATGCGAATGGCCAGAGCAAGTGATGGTGAGGCTTTTGGAATACTTTCAATAAATCGTAATCTAAACTCGCCTGTAAAACTTGATTTAAGACTTGTTGAAGCTGACCAGGTGACAACACCCTGGTCAAAGTATTTTAATCAGCAATCTCAAGTTGATGGTATTGAATTTGATGCCTTCGGAAATCCTGCAAACTATTTCGTTCTTAAAAATCATCCTGGATCAATGTCTCTTGTTTTTGAGCAAGACTATAACTCTGTTGATGCCGGCTCAATGGTTCACTGGTTCAGAGCCGAAAGACCTGGACAGAGCAGAGGCATTCCAGAAATCACGCCGGCTCTGCCACTTTTTGCCCAGCTTCGAAGATACACACTTGCTGTGATTGCAGCCGCCGAAACTGCTGCTGACTTTGCGGCGGTTTTATATACCGATTCACCAGCAAATGGTGAAGCGGCAAATTTAGAGCCGATGGATGTTGTCCAGCTTGAGAAAAGAATGGCAACTACTCTTCCTGATGGCTGGAAGCTGGGACAGATAGAAGCTCATCAGCCAACAACTACTTACGGTGAATTTAAAAACCAGATTCTAAATGAGATCGCTCGTTGTCTGAATATGCCATTTAACATCGCAGCATGCAATTCATCGGGTTACAACTATGCCTCTGGCCGGCTCGACCATCAAACATATTACAAAAGTATCCGGGTGGATCAGGCTGACATGGCAATGGTTGTACTCGATCGTATTTTGCAGGCATGGCTTGATGAGGCAATTCTAATATCAGATTATTTGCCGCTAAACTGGCGGACTATTCGCAATTATCCACACCAGTGGTTTTGGGATGGAACTGAGCATGTCGATCCTGCCAAAGAAGCAAAGGCACAGGAAATGAGATTAGCAAATCATACTACAACACTGGCAGATGAATATGCAAAACAGGGCAAAGACTGGGAAGTTGAACTCTACCAGAGGGCAAGAGAAAAAAAACTAATGAATGAGCTTGGAATAGCTCCTGAAAAAGTAACTACTTCTATTACGGAGACAAACGAAGATGAAGAATAAATTGAATCTAACAGCAAATTTCAGTATCGAGGCAGCACAGGTACTAGCCGAAAACGAACAACCTAAAAACAGGCGGTTTTCAATGACTGCATATACAGGCGGTCCAATGATGCTTGAAGGTTGGAAATATCCTGTGGTCATTGACCTTCAGGGTTTAAATAAAGGCAGTTCATCGAGGCCGATATTTATCAGCCATAACCAGGATATCGATGACCTCCTGGGCCAGACAGATCATGTGAACATTGTAGAAAACAATCTTGTAGCCGCAGGTGTAGTCCTTGGCGACTCACCCAGAGTTCAGCGCGTAATTGCACTTGCAGATAAAGGTTTCAACTGGCAGGCATCTATTGGCGCACGGGCAGAGCAGGTTGAATATATAAAAGCAGGTCAAAATGTTTCTGTAAACGGTAAAGAATTTACCGGCCCGCTTAATATCGCACGTAAATCTACCCTGGGTGAGATAAGTTTCGTAACCCTCGGCGCAGATAACAATACCTCGGCAACAATTGCCGCAACTCATCAGGAGCAAACTATGGAAAATATCGAGAACAAAGAAACTCAAGGAACAACCATTACCGCAGAAACTACAATTGCAGATATCAGAGCAGCTGCAGCAGCTGAAACAACCCGTATCACAGCTATCAAAAAAATCTGTTCTGGCAAATATGATGATATCGAGGCCAAGGCAATTGCAGAAGGTTGGGATCAACCCAAATGCGAACTGGAAGTTTTAAGAGCATCCAGACCCAATGTAAATATTATCACTTCGCAGAAAATCACTGCAACACCGAAGGTTTATGAAGCAGTAGCATTGATGGCTTCAGGTATTGCAGGCTCGCGATTGGAGAAATTCTATGATACTCAGACACTTGAGCAGGCGGATAAACTTCGCGGCATTGGTATCCAGGAATATTGTGAGCAGATATGTGCAATGCAGCTTCCAAGATTCAGACGCGATGCATCGGCATGGCTTTCTGCGGCATTTAGTACTGCTTCTCTGCCGGGTATACTTTCCAATGTAGCAAATAAAATGTTACTCGAAGGTTACAGCTATATCGAGGATGCCTGGCGTAAAGTCTGCAAGATTGCAAGTGTTAACGACTTTAAAGAGCATAGCCGTTACCGTATGACCGGGAGTTTTAAGTTTGAGCAGGTTGGCGCAGATGGCGAGCTCAAACACGGTAAAATCGATGAGCAGAAATACGGCCAGAAGGCTGATACTCATGGTATCATGTTCGCACTGACCCGTCAGATGATTATCAATGATGACCTTGCTGCATTTACCGATGTTCCAAGACAAATTGGTATGGGAGCAGCAGAAGCTATAGCAGATGCAGTATGGGCACTGCTTTTGTCCAATCCATCGAGTTTCTTTTCGGCAGCCCATAAGAATTATAAAGATGGCGCAGATACTGCATTGTCCGGTGATTCATTGACAGATGCTGAAGTTGTATTTGGAGAACAGACTAAGCCAAACGGAAAGCCACTGGGTATTCAGCCATCGATAATTCTTGTGCCGACGGCACTTCGAGTTCCGGCTGATTTGCTGATGAAGTCCCCAATGCTGAATGAAACAACCACAGCAAACAAGGGTAAACCATCATCCAATCCTCATATCGGCAAATATGATGTGGTATCAAGCAGTTATTTGAGCAATTCCTCGTTTACAGGCTACAGTTCAAAGGCATGGTATCTGTTTGCTGATCCTAACAGATTACCTGCCTTGGAAGTTGCGTTCCTCAATGGAATAGATCGACCCATAGTTGAAAAGACCGATGCCGATTTTAATACGCTCGGTATTCAGTTCAGGGGCTTTATCGATTTCGGTGTTCGCGA